>DULL01000057.1 GCA_012840395.1 Clostridiaceae bacterium
TACATAGAAGATGATCTCCTTTTCTGTTATTTTTTGTTGAGAACTATATTTTAACAGGATTTCATCTTCTTTTCTATTTATTTGGAACTATATTCCAATTTATCCCTACAGTAATTTTACTCTATGCAACCAAATTAATACATGCCGTTGGCAATTAAATAAATTTGATTTAATATTATTGATACATTATCATATATAGTCAAATAGTATAATGAATATATTATGAAATCCAAGGAAAAAGATTTGATGGATGAGGCATCAAATGTTTGGAAGGAGGAGATTTCATGGCTGATAAATTCAAAATCGGAGATATTGTAGAACTGAAAAAGGAACATCCTTGTGGCAGCAAACAATGGGAAATAACAAGAACAGGAGTGGATTTTAAAATAAAATGCCTGGGCTGCTCTCATTTAGTAATGCTTCCCAGGACTAAATTTGAAAAAAGTGTAAAGAAAATAGTAAAACCTTATATGTGAGACTTTGTATCTTTTACTCATTTTTTGAAATAATAAGTATGAATGCTTAAGTATAAATACTATAAGTAAAAATACTTATTATGAAGGATGGTAAAATGTACGAAAGAAAAAGAAGATACAATTTTTTAGGGATATTAATTACCTCTCTTGTAACTTCATTTATTACGAGTATACTCGTTTTTTATTTTGTATCAGGCTACTACCAGAGACGGGACTATTCTCCCGATAATAGCAGCCGTAATACTGTGGATATGCCTCAACCTCAGCAAATGGCAGTTCAGACACAGGTTGATGAGCATGTAATTGCAACAGTGGCAAAAATGGCTACTCCTGGAGTAGTGGGAATATCAGTATTAAGGGTGGACGGAAATAGTATATTTGAGCAAAATGCCGCTGAAAAATGGGGAGTAGGTTCAGGGGTTATTATAAGCTCTGACGGCTATATTCTGACAAACAATCACGTTGTTGGCGGAAAAAGCAAACGAATTATCGTTTCTTTAGCAGATGGCAGAGAGGTTGAGGGAGTAGTTTTATGGACTGAGCCAGTATTGGATCTGGCAGTGATAAAAATTAATCTTACGGGACTGACTCCAATTCCTTTTGGAGACTCGAACGAATTACAGGTGGGTGAACCTGCAATAGCCATAGGTAATCCGCTGGGACTTATTTTCCAGAGAACTGTTACATCAGGTATTATCAGTGCTCTAAACAGGACAATTAAAATCGATACCGAACAGGGTCCTAATTATATGGAGGATTTAATTCAAACAGATGCAAGCATAAACCCCGGAAACAGCGGAGGCCCGCTTCTTAATTCAAAAGGCCAGGTAATAGGTATCAATACTATTAAAGTTACCAGCGCAGAAGCAATTGGTTTTGCAATACCAATAAATGTAGCAATTCCAGTGATTAAGCAGTTTATAGAAAGAGGAGAGTTTATAGAGCCTTATCTGGGTATTTTTGCATATGATAAAGAAATTATACCTTATGTTAATAAAAATATCAGTGTAGATAATGGTATATACGTTGCAAATGTAGATAAAAATGGTCCCGCCTTCCAAAAGGGTATTGACGTGGGCTGCATAATTAGACAGGTAGATGGTAGGGATATTAATACAATGATCCAATTAAGAACATATTTATACTCAAAGAGACCAGGAGATGTGATAAACGTTACTCATATCTCCAAAAAAGATGGAAAAATAGTTACAGTGCCCATAAGACTTGCTGCCAAAGAGAGAGATGGGCTGATCACCAGATAATACTTGCTGCTTTGGGCAAAAGGGCTTGTCTGCTGATTTTATAGCAATAAACATTATAAAAAAATATATTAAATGAGCAAGAAACATATAAAAATTAGCTTGACACTGGTTTTGAAGCTTTGATACAATATTAGTCAATTACACAAAAATTTGACTCTGAATTAAACTTTGCGGGAATCATATATACAAATAGTTTATGAGAATTAAATAACTGGGTATTTAGTAATGAAGGAGAAAAGATGCATCCAAAGTGTACAAGAGAGCCGGTGGATGGTGTAAACCGGTACACGGGATTGCATGTATAGCTCACTCCGGAACTCTACCATTGAAAGCTTTAACTTGTTAAGGCAGATAGATGATAGCGGTGACTACGTTATAGTCGAGTACTGACTGTACTACTGAGAATACACAAGCAATTGTGTGTTTAAGTAGGGTGGTACCACGTAGAGGATCTATTCCCTTCGTCCCTGCATCATATTCTGCAAGGATGAAGGGTTTTTTACTATACAAAGGGGTAGGATTATGAAGATAACAGGTGCGGAAGCAATTCTGAGGTCGTTGGAAAAAGAAAATATTGAAGTAATATTCGGATATCCTGGTGCTGCAATATGTCCATTTTATAATTATTTGATAGACAGCAAAATAAAACATATATTAACAAGACATGAGCAAGGAGCTGTACATGCTGCAAGCGGTTATGCAAGAATTACAGGTAAAACGGGAGTATGCGTGGCTACATCGGGTCCTGGGGCAACCAATCTGATTACAGGTATTGCAACAGCTTATATGGATTCTATTCCTATTGTGGCTATTACAGGTCAGGTTCCCACAGACCAGATAGGGAAAGATGTTTTCCAGGAAGCAGATATAACTGGAGCCACTGCTCCTTTTTGCAAGCATAATTATCTTGTAAGCAGTGCAAATGATTTGCCCAGGATTTTAAAGGAGGCTTTCCATATTGCTTCTACAGGAAGGCCGGGACCAGTGCTGATTGATGTTCCTATTGATATCCAGGAAAGCATGATTGATTACGAATATCCTCAAAGCCTTGATATGAAAGGTTATAAGCCAACTTATAAAGGTCATGTGCTTCAGATAAGAAAAATATCCGAGGCTATTGAAAAGGCAAAAGCGCCGGTAATTTGCGCCGGTGGAGGAATAATAAACGCTGATGCATCTGATCTGCTTATAAGGCTTGCAGAGAAGTGCAGGATTCCTGTAACTACAACTTTAATGGGAATAGGTGCTATTCCTTCCTGTCATGAATTAAACCTGGGTATGATAGGTTCCCATGGCAGCTATATAGCAAACTATGCAGTAAACAACTGTGATTTATTAATAATCATAGGTGCCAGGGTTGGCGACAGGGCAATGGGATCGGCCAGCAGGATAGCTAAAAAGGCTAAGATTGTTCATATCGATATTGATCCGGCAGAAATTGGGAAAAACGTAGAGGTTTCTATACCAGTAGTGGGAGATGCCAGGTATATACTTGAAGAACTATTGGAGATAGTTGAAAAAGGTGATACTGAACATTGGGAAACAATAATTGCAGAGAAAAAACGGGAGCATCCTTTGTCAAAGGGTAGCTTTTCCCATAAAAATCAAGAACAGTCTGAAACTATAGATCCGAGATACTTAATTGATTTGCTTTCTGACATGGCCGGAGATAATGGGGTTATTACAACAGAAGTAGGACAGAACCAGATATGGGCGGCGAATTATTTTAAAATAAAGAAACCAAGGACATTTGTTACCTCAGGTGGAATGGGTACTATGGGATACGGACTTCCTGCAGCCATAGGAGTAAAAATAGGAAGCCCCGAATCAAAAGTAATAACCATAAGCGGAGATGGAAGTTTCCAGATGTCCATGCAGGAGCTGGGAACCATAAAGCAATATAAGCTTGGAATTAAACTGGTTATTTTAAATAATTCCAGGTTAGGTATGGTCAGAGAGGTACAAAAAAAGAAATATTGCGGACGTTATTCCCAGGTTTTTCTGGATGATAACCCTGATTTCATAAAACTGGCAGAGGCATACGGTTTCAGGGGCCAGAGAATTAACAGCAACCATCAGGTTCCTGAAACGCTGGAAAAAATGCTATCTGACGATAAACCCTTTATTCTGGAATGTATCGTGGATCCAGAAGAACCAACTCTTTAGGTCAAATAGAGATACTATCACATGACCGAAGTAAAGACGACAACATAGCGGAAATGGAGGAAAAGACATTGAGTGGATTAAATAATTCTAAAGGGGGTAGCAAAGTGGGAAAGCATACCTTGTCAGTATTGGTTGAAAACAATGCTGGAGTACTTTCAAGAGTATCCGGCTTATTTAGCAGAAGAGGTTTTAACATTGACAGTCTTGCTGTTGGAGTTACAGAAAATCCGGAAATATCAAGGATGACAATAGTAGTCAATGGAGATAACCACGTTGTTGAACAGGTTTGCAAACAGCTTAATAAACTTATAAATGTCATAAAGGTAAAAGAATTAAACGAAGCAGATTCAGTAAGCAGAGAACTTGCCCTTATTAAAGTTTCTGCAAATGCTGCCACAAGGTCTGAGATTATTCAGATAGTTGAAATATTCAGGGCTAAAATTGTAGATGTATCAAAGACAACTTTGACCATTGAAGCTTCAGGAAGCAATGAGAAAGTAGCTGCACTGGAAGATATGCTTAAACAGTTTGGCATAAAAGAAATAGTTAGAACCGGTACAATAGCAATTGATAGAGGTAATAAACAAATAAAAGCAACAAATAATGAGGAGGAATGATTTTAATGGCAAGATTGTACTATGATAGAGACGGAGATTTAGGATTAATAAAGGATAAAACTATTGCAATAATAGGCTACGGGAGCCAAGGTCATGCACATGCCCAGAACCTGAGGGATTCCGGCATGAATGTAGTGGTTGGTTTAACACCTTCTTCAAGAAGAAGAACCCAGGCTGAAAAAGATGGATTGAAAGTTCTTGATACTGCTGAAGCTGCAAAAGTTGCAGATATAATAATGATTCTTATTCCTGATGAGCTCCAGGCGGGAGTTTATAAGGAAAGCATAGAGCCTTATCTGGAAGAAGGAAATGTACTGGCCTTTGCACATGGTTTTAACATCCATTTCAATCAAATAATACCTCCTGAAAATATTGATGTAATAATGATAGCTCCTAAAGGCCCTGGCCATACAGTAAGAAGCCAGTATGTTGAAGGAAAAGGTGTTCCCTCATTAATAGCAGTGCACCAGGATGCATCCGGAAAAGCAAAGCAGTATGCTCTTGCTTATGCTATCGCAATAGGTGCAGGTAGGGCAGGGATACTTGAAACTACCTTTAAAGAAGAGACAGAAACCGACCTTTTCGGAGAACAGGCAGTACTTTGCGGAGGGGTAACCGAGTTGATGAAAGCAGGTTTTGAGACATTAGTAGAAGCAGGATACCAACCTGAAAGCGCTTATTTCGAATGCATACATGAAATGAAGCTGATTGTAGACCTGATAAATCAGGGCGGATTTTCCTATATGAGATACTCTATAAGTGATACGGCTGAGTATGGAGATTATATGACCGGAAAGAGAATTATAACAGAAGAGACAAGGAAAGAAATGAAGAAAATTCTTAAAGAAATACAAAATGGTACTTTTGCATCAAAATGGATAGCTGAGAACAGAGCAGGTGGCAGGGCGGAGTTCCTGGCTACAAGAAGGAAAGAATCCCAGCACCAGCTTGAAAAGGTAGGAGCAGAACTGAGAAAAATGATGGGATGGCTGAAGTAATTGGTTTTAACCTAAAAGCTCATTACATGTCAGCATATTGAATTTTGTAACACTTCATCTTACATTTTATGGGCCCGTGCTGATTCAACATCGTGTTTCAACAGCACTTTCTACGCCATCCGTGGCGTTTCAACCCTTAAAATACTGCGATTTCAGTGACAAATTTTGCAATATGCTTCCAATTTCATTCGCTTTTAGATCAAACCTGACTTAATGGAGAAATTTATCTTGTATGGAAGAGGAGGTCTTATATGCCTGCAAAAATAAAAATATTCGATACTACATTAAGAGATGGGGAACAAACTCCGGGTGTTAACCTTAATATACATGAGAAATTAGAAATCGCAAGACAGCTTGCCCGACTGGGAGTTGATATTATAGAAGCGGGCTTTGCCATAGCCTCTCCTGGAGATTTTGAGGCTGTAAAAACCATAGCACAAAATGTGAAGGGAGTTGTTGTTGCAAGCCTAAGCAGAGCTGTTCAAAAAGATATAGACAGGGCTTGGGAAGCTCTGCAATATGCAGAGAATCCAAGAATACACACATTTATAGCAACATCTGATATTCATATGAAATATAAGCTTAAAATGTCAGAAGAAGAAGTACTGGACAGAGCTGTAGCTATGGTCAAATATGCCAGGAAATACTGCAGTGATGTAGAATTTTCAGCTGAAGATGCCAGCAGGACAAGGGAAGAGTTCCTTTACAGAGTATTTGAAGCTGTTATCAATGCCGGGGCAACAGTTATTAATATACCGGATACGGTAGGTTATGCTGCACCCAAAGAGTTTGGAAGACTTATTAGGAATATTAAAGAAAACGTTTCTAATATTCATAGGGCAGAAATAAGTGTTCACTGCCATAATGATTTAGGACTCGCTGTGGCAAACACTCTTGCAGCTATGGAAAATGGAGCAACCCAGTTGGAGTGTACGATTAACGGCCTTGGAGAAAGAGCTGGAAATGCTGCTCTAGAAGAAATAGTTATGGGAATTGAAACAAGAAAGGATTATTACAATGTCACTCATAGTATAGATACCACTCAAATATATAGAACCAGTAAGCTAATCAGCAGCTATACAGGAATTAATGTACAGCCCAATAAGGCAATTGTAGGAGCAAATGCATTTGCCCATGAATCGGGTATTCATCAGCATGGTCTGCTGGCAGAAAAGTCAACTTATGAGATAATGAGACCAGAATCGATCGGTCTTCCCAAAAATAAAATGGTATTAGGCAAGCTTTCTGGAAGACATGCTTTTGAGGAGAAAGTAAAGGAAATGGGTTACGTTCTGACAGAAGAAAAGTTGAAAGATGCATTTGAAAAGTTTAAAAATCTGGCCGACAGGAAGAAGGAAGTTACTGACCGGGATATTGAAGCATTAATAGGTGAGAAATAATTTGAAGTTCCTGAAATCTTTGAACTGGAAAGTTTCCAAATAAGCAGCGGTAATAGAGTTGTAGCTACTTCCACAATATCTATTAAAAGAGAAGGCAAAACCATTACTGAGGCAGCCACCGGTTCAGGTCCCGTTGATGCCGCATTTAATGCTTTGGACAGAGCCGTAGGAATTAGCTTTAAATTGGAAGAATACAGGATTAGAGCTGTTACAGAAGGAAAAGATGCCCTGGGTGAGGTCACTGTAAGAATTTCTAAAAATGATGAGAATTTTCTTGGGAAAGGTGTAAGTACCGATATTATTGAGGCAAGCGTAAGGGCTTATTTGAATGCAATTAATAAAGCTATCAGTGAATTTGGAGAAGAAATAATAGGAACAAACGGAAATGAGAATGGTGGCAGAAATGACAATAGTGTTGCACAGGCAATCAACTAAATAGGAAGGGGTGATTCCTATGAAAAAAATAGTTATATATGATACAACATTAAGAGACGGAGCTCAAGCTCAGGGAGTATCCTTTACCGTTGAAGATAAGCTGAAAATTGCCAAGGCATTAGATAGGTTGGGAATAAGCTATATTGAAGCCGGTAACCCAGGTTCAAATCCTAAGGACTTGGAGTTTTTTGAAAGAGTTAAAAAGATGAATTTTAAAAATGCAAAAATTATTGCTTTTGGAAGCACCAGGAGAGTAAATATAAATGTAAAAGATGATGAAAACGTAAAATCCTTGCTTAAAGCTGGTACAGATGCCGTGGCAATATTTGGAAAGTCCTGGGATTTTCAGGTTACCGAGATACTAAAGACTACTCTGGAAGAAAATTTAAACATGATATATGATACCATTAAGTACTTTAAAGATCTTGGAAAAGAAGTTGTATATGACGCTGAGCATTTCTTCGACGGATATAGGGCAAATCCTGAATATACAATGAAAACTTTGGAATATGCCGCAAAAGCCGGAGCTGACAGCATATGTCTTTGTGACACAAAAGGAGGCTCACTGCCTCTTGAGATATATAATATTACCAAGATGGTTGTTGAGAAATTTCCGATACCAATTGGCATACATTGTCACAATGATAATGGCATGGGAGTGGCTGGATCTATAATTGGTGTAGAAGCCGGAGCTACTCAAGTCCAGGGTACTATCAATGGTTATGGTGAAAGATGCGGAAATGCTAATTTATGTACAATAATTCCTACTTTGCAATTACAAATGGGATATAACTGCATACCTGAAGAAAATATGAAGACACTGACACCATTTGCCAGATATATTAGCGAAATAGCAAATATAATTCATGATGAAAGAGCACCTTTTGTAGGGAACGCAGCTTTTGCCCATAAAGCTGGTATGCATGCTGACGCTGTAAACAAAAACACTTTTGCCTATGAGTTAATAGATCCTGAAGCTGTGGGCAATAAGAGAATTTTCCTTATGTCAGAGGTAGCAGGCCGCAGTGCAGTTCTGCATACTTTAAATGAAGTTGATCCGGATATTAAAAAGGATTCACCTGAGACAAAAGCCGTGATTGAAAAACTTAAAGAAATGGAATTTAAAGGATATCAGTATGAAGGGGCTGAAGGATCATTTAAACTTCTTGCAAGAAAAATTTTGGGCAAATATATACCTTCTTTCGAATTAAAGGAGTTTAAAGTTATTGTTAACATGCCTTCTGTAGGTAAATACAGTTCCTCAGCAATGATAAAGATAAAGGTTGGAGACCAGGAGGAAATAACCGCCGCAGAGGGAGAAGGTCCGGTTAACGCACTGGATTATGCTGTGAGAAAAGCTCTGGGCAAATTCTATCCTCAGATTCAGAATATGAAATTAACGGATTACAAGGTTAGAGTATTAGATTCAGAGGCAGCCACAGCAGCAAAGGTAAGGGTATTAATTGAATCAACAAATGGCAAAGAAGTATGGAGTACCATAGGTGTATCTACAGACATTATTAATGCCAGCTGGATAGCCCTGGTAGATTCAATAGAATATATGCTGAGTGCCGAGAGAAAAAATGGCGCAAACGGTATGAATGGCGCAAACGGTATGTTTGAATAAAGTCAAAACATTTTTACCAAGCGTCAAGAAGTCTCTCGCTTCTGTAAGCGGAAACTAAGCGGGAACTGAATTAATGTAAATTATATAATAAAAACCTTTTTCAGTGGAAACTGCAAGACCCCCACTGAATCCCGGGAGAAGCGAGTCTGCTGAAGAAGGAATATAATGTCAGATTATTTGAAGGTAGTCTGCTGGTTTGGCTATTCCAGACCGGGGACTACTTTTATGTTTTCAATATTCTGTTTAAATAAATACTATTAATGTAAAACTCTATTGAGTCAAGCTTCTATGTTTTATAGAGTAATGTGCTTATTGCATTTTTTCACTCCAATAGGAAACTTGTACTCTGGAAACATTGCTTTCTATATGGTAATATGTAATGAGCTATAGAGTTTAAAAATAATATTGGCCTTCTAATATTATTCTAAAGTTTAGTAATATGCAGGGAGGTAAAAAATGTCCAAGCATGAGAAGATAGAAGATTTCGCTGTGAATCTAAGGAAAGTTTTTCACTATCCTAAAATAAATGAAAACCGCTATGAACGCCGGACTACTTCAACAGTGGATTCTGAAGGTAACATCTGGAGTTTAATAAGTTTTGAAGAAGAGGGACAACGTAAGTTATTACTTAGATATACAACTGATAGTAAAGGCTTGGAAAGTACATGCAAGATACTTGCTGACAAGTTTTTACCTTCCAGACCTTTCATTATTGCCAGGGATAAGGGAAGGATATCCGCCAGTTGGATTGAAATTGACCAGGGAGAATGGAAGGTTGTATATGCAGAAATAGGAGAGAATGGAAATATCCTGAGCCATGAGTATGTTCATATTAGCGCTTATGCATGTATGCACCCCACAATATGCATAGCAGCAAATAAGCCATATGTGATATGGGCTGGCTGCGATGAGTCAGATAATTCATTTGCCATATATTCTTCTGTATTGGGTCCCCAGGGCTGGAGTAAGCCCAGAAGGCATTCAAATGGACAGGGGAATTGTTTCAGGCCGGCTGCCTGCAGTAATGGCAAAAGTATTCTTATTGCCTGGGATCAGTGTATGGGAGGATTGCAGCATGTAATGATTCAGGAAATCTCCATGGATGGCAGCAAAATATGTGAATATACCATTAGCCGGGAATCTGAGAGAGTATTATATCCTCAGGTGGCGGTCCGGGACAATACAACTTATTCTATAGCATGCATTGCTATTTCTGATATAGTAGATGAGGAATTAGGAATAGTTGATCATAGCACAGGAATAGTGTTTTCAGAGATAAGCAATGGCATACATAATATAAATCCTGACTGGATTGCATATTTAAATGAAGGATTATTGGGAATAGAAAACTATACACCCTATTTTGGCATCCGGCGGAAATGCAGCCTCGTAGCAGAAGAACAGGGAAGTTTATGGCTGCTGTGGGAAATGCGCTTTGAAAAGGAACGGGAAGATATTATTATAGATTTCGAAAAAGACAAGCTTTGTTATGAACATTATGGTTATCTTGTTGGAGAAAGGTTTAATGGACAGAACTGGGAAAAGCCAGTAATACTGCACCAGGGAGGAACTTGTTATAGCGTTGCCGGGTTTACGAATGAAAGGAAACTAGGCATTGCATATTTGGATCAGGCAAATGTATACGAGTTGCCTTATTTAAAACAAAAATATATAGATGTTAACAATGGTATTAAGCTTGAAATCAACAGAGAGGGAGAGACACGCTGGAATAAGAAATTAGAGCCAGAGATAAATGAAAATAAAGATCAACGTTATTTTGCAGTAATAAAAGAGGAAAAACTAAACCTTTATTGGGCCGATACTCATGTCCATTCAAATTTCAGCCCCGATGCAGAGGGAGAGCCGGATGAACTAATTCATTTTGGAAGGGATATTGCAGGTCTGGATGTAATGGCCATGGTTGATAATGATTATTATCCTCATGCCGGTTTAATGTCAGCCGAATGGCTGATACAGCGGGAACTTGCCAGGGTTTATACTGTGCCAGGAAAGTTTGTTGTTTTTCCCGGTTATGAATTTACCTGCCATGAAAAGGAATTGGAGCCTAACTTTAATCACAGGTATGTAATATTTCCTGAGAAGGGACTATATTTTAGCAGGCTTGATCCGGAAACAAGGGATGTAAAATCTCTGGCAAGAAAAATTAGCAAGACCGATGGTATTATGGTCGCCCATCATCCAAGCTGGAAACTTACAGGAGAGCAAGCAGACCAGTTTGTAGAGGTATGTTCATCCTGGAGAATATCAATTGAAGAGAAGAATTTTATTAAGAAGAGACTTTTGGAAGGACAAAAATTTGCATTTATAGGTTCGAGTGATACTCACAGAGCCTGCCCAGGTCTGGGAGGCGCTTTAACCGGCATTTTTGCGGAGGAACTGGAACCCAAAAAACTTTTTGAAGCCTATAAGAAAAGAAGAACTATTGCTACGCAAGGATTGCGCATACTGATAGATTTTAGAATTGGTAACTTGTTTATCGGAGATGAAGGCATAATTAATAAAAATACTCCTGCCAGGATTAAAGTAGTTTCTCCTGAGGAACTTGAATATATAGAGGTATTTTGTGATGACAGGATAGTAAGAAGATATGAAAGACCTGGCAAAAAACTTATTGATGAGTTTATTGACCCTTATTTATTCAGTGGACAGCATTTTTATTATGTACGCGTAAAAGCAATAGGAGATCCATCATTTAATGAACCTGACAGCAATAGAAACCAATATAGCGGACCATTTATAAGGGAAGGAAAATATTCCTTTAACTTCGCCAGAGCTAAAGGACCCTTTGCCTGGAGCACTCCAATATGGGTAAGTAAAAGTTAATGATGTTTTGAAAATTGAACAAGCGACTTTGTCAAGGAATATTGAAACTATAATAAAAATATTGTAATATTCATAACTAAAATACAATTTTTTGGGAAAGAGAATATTAAATGCCTCCTTTAAGTGTGCTTATAAAGCCTTCATCCAGTATGTGCAATTTAAGATGTAAATACTGTTTTTATCATGATGTGAGTGAAAGAAGAGAGATTAAATCTTTTGGTTATATGAATTATGATGTTATGGAAGAACTAATAAGAAAATCTCTTAACTTTGCAGATCTGTATTGTACATTTGCCTTTCAGGGAGGAGAGCCGACCCTTTCAGGTTTGCAGTTTTATAAGGATTTTTGTGCTGTTGCTGACAGATATAATAGAAAAAATATTGATATACACTATTCTATTCAGACTAATGGAATGCTGATTGACGACAACTGGGCGAATTTTTTTAAGGAACATAATTTTCTTGTGGGGCTTTCCCTTGATGGGTATAAGGATATAAATGATTCCTTGAGGATAAGGCCTGATGGAAAAGGCACTTTCAATCAGATAATGAAAACTGTATCAATTTTCAAAAAATATAAAGTGGACTATAATATCCTCTGCGTGGTTACAGGTTATGTGGCAAGACATATAAGAAAAATCTATTCTTTTTTTAAAGAATGTGATTTTAGATATCTTCAGTTTATACCATGTATTTCTCCTCTTGAAACTGATGAAGAAGAGGGGTTTTTTCTTTCCTCTAAGAGATATGAATATTTTCTGAACACTCTGTTTGACGATTGGTACAATGATTTTGTAAAAGGAAATTATGTAAGCATACAGCACATTGATAATAATATCCTAGCTTTAAACGGTCAGCCACCTTTGCTTTGCGCCCTGACAGGCAAGTGCTCCTGTCAGTTCGTTATAGAAGCCGATGGAGGGGTATACCCTTGCGACTTCTATGTAACAGACCAGTGGTGTCTGGGCAATATCACTGATTTGACAATGAGTTTTAAAGAATTCAGAGAAAGTGATAAGGGACAGAAGTTTTTATCTGTCAACGATAACCCTGTCAATGAGTGTACCGGCTGCAAGTGGTTTTTTATATGCAGGGGAGGATGCAGAAGATACCGGGAACCTGTTAAAGGAAATACCATGTCTCAAAATAAATTCTGTGAAGCATATAAAAGTTACTATACTTATACTTTTGAAAGAATGCTGCAGGTCGCGAAAATAGTAAGAAGATAAATAGCAGAATTTAAAGAAGGATAAATGCGAAAGAATTACCCTAATGAAAATAACAAATTGGATGTAATAATAGAAAGGTATTCAGAAAAAGGTAAATAAACATAATCTTTATTGATAATTAAAAATATGTTATGATACCTGTATATGCAAATATGCAGGTATTTTATGTTTATATGGCATGGTTGAAAGAACAACTTACTCTAAAGGAGAAAAACCACCTATAGATATAGGAAGTCTGTTTTACGGAATAATAAGTTCAGGTTTCTGTGCGGCCTAATTAAGTGTAAGGGGGGATTAATAAGTAACAAAATATTGCAGAATGACAGAATAAGAAGAAAAATATAGTTGACAAGCATTAACAGTAAACATTGATAGCTAATGTGATTTAAAACATAAGAGTACAAAAATAAGTGTACAATAATAAGAATACAACTGCAAGGAGACTATTGTGATGGATCAAAAGATTGGTATTAAAGATTTGTTTAAAATATTTATAACTTTCTTTAGAATTGGTGCTTTTACTTTCGGTGGAGGATATGCTATGCTTCCTATTATGCAAAGAGAAGTAATCGATAGAAAAAACTGGATAAAGGAAGAGGAACTAATTGATATTTATGCAGTTTCACAATCTCTGCCTGGTGTTATTGCAATTAATTCTTCTACCTTTATTGGTTATAAATTAGCCAAGAAAAAAGGTGCAGTTGCAGCAACTTTAGGGATGATAATGCCCTCATTTATTATTATTACTATTATTGCTATGCTTTTTAAAAGGCTTGAGGATATACCTATTGTTCAGGCTATATTTAGAGGAATCAGACCTACAGTGGTTGCTTTAATTTCTACAGCAGCCATAAAAATTGCGAAATCAGCCATAAAAGACAAGGTAGCTTTACTTATAGCAGTTGCAGCTTTTATAACCTCCATTGTATTTGATATTCATGTAATATTCATAATAATAGCAGGAGCAATTCTTGGGATAGTACTGTGCAATTTATTCCCCGGTTTGCTTAACTCCAATGCTAAGAAAGGAGTTAAGAATAAATGATTTTTATAAAACTCATATATGTATTTTTCAAGATAGGGTTATTCAGCTTTGGGGGAGGGTATGCCATGCTCCCCTTAATCCAGAAAGAAATTGAGATTAACGGATGGTTAACAAGTTCAGAATTTGCAGATATTATAGCTATAGCAGAAATGACACCAGGTCCTGTTGCGATTAACACTGCTACTTTTGTAGGATATAAAGCTGCAGGTATACTTGGAGGCGCACTGGCAACAACCAGTGTTGCATTGCCATCTCTCATACTGGCTTTATTGGTTTCGAGAATATTTTTTAAATTTCAGAAACATCCACTAAAAGAGACTTTCTTTTATGGGATAAGGCCGACAATTTCAGCACTTATTATGACAGCGGCTATATTTGTGGCAGAAACCTGTATTTTTACACAGAAGTTTTCATTAGAACTTTTCAAGCTTCTGTTTACAAAGCCATTTGAAGCAATAGATATACCAAGTGTAATTATTTTTATAACAGCAATTATTGCATTGAAAAAGTTTAAGATTCATCCTATACTCGTCATTATTGGCTCAGGGATACTTGGCGGTATAGTTTTTGGATTTGTGGGAATATAATGGAATATATTGACCTAATTACATAATATAACAACCTTGTTCAGTGGGGGATTGCAAGATCCCCACTGAAAACCCCGGGCGAAGCGAGGTTGCTTCAACATTTTTATATTATTTCAAATACATTTTTATTACTTGTTTTTGGAATATTGGTCTTGTATTTTCCGTCGAAACAGGCGGTACAGTAGCCGTGAGTACCTGTTTCATCAACAAATCTGCTTAAATATTTTAATTTCAGATATCCAAGGCTGTCTGCGCCTATAATTTTTCTAATTTCCTCTTCTGTATACTTGCATGCAATAAGGTTTTCACGGGAATCTACATCAGTTCCGTAATAGCAGGGGTTAGTAAAAGGAGGAGATGTAATTCTCATATGCACCTCTTTCGCTCCTGCATCCCTTAAAAGCTTTACAATTCTTGCACTGGTTGTACCACGAACAATTGAATCATCTACAAGCACAACCCGTTTTCCACTTATTGTTTCCGAGAGCGGGTTCAGTTTAATCCGTACCTTATCTTCGCGAGTTTTCTGCCCTGGTGAAATAAATGTTCTTCCTATATATTTGTTCTTGATAAAACCAATTCCATAAGGAATACCGGAGCGGCGTGAATAACCTATGGCAGCGTCAATTCCTGAATCAGGCACACCAATAACCACATCGGCATTTACAGGATATTCTTCTGCCAGAAATTCTCCTGCCTTGAGTCTTGAATGGTGTACGGAGACGCCATCAATCACCGAATCAGGACGAGCAAAGTAAATATATTCAAAAATGCATATAGATTCTTCTGCTTTTCCACAGTTTATGTCTACACTGTGGACACCTGCTTTGTCAAATACAACTATTTCTCCTGGCTTAATATCTCTTATAAATTCTGCATCTACCGCATTCAGGGCACAGCTTTCAGAGGCTATTATATAATCGCCATTTTCATTCTTTCCAAAACAGAGAGGGCGGAAGCCATTTTTATCTCTCAATGCAATCAATTTATCTGATAACATTAAAATAAGGGAATAGGCACCTTCAAGCAAATTCATTGCTGAAAGTACAGCCTCTATATCTGAACCGCACCGGATTCTTTCTCGGGTTATAATATAAGAAATAATTTCAGTATCACTGGTGGTGTGAAAGATGGAACCTGAAAGCTCAAGCTCCCTGCGGAGCTCTGCCGCATTTACCAGGTTGCCATTGTGTACGGTGGCCATATTGCCTACTCTGTGACGGACAAATATGGGTTGGGCGTTGGCCCGTCCTGAATCACCAGTGGTGCCATAACGTACATGTCCTACTGCTATGGTTCCCTTACTGAAGTTTTCCATACAGTCAGGTGTAAAAACTTCATTGACAAGCCCTATGTCTTTATGAATTTGTATATTGTCCGGACCACATACTGCTATGCCACAGCTTTCCTGGCCTCTGTGCTGAAGGGCGTAAAGCCCGTAATAAACGGTATGGGCAACATTGGAAGGAACTGAGGAATAAATGCCAAAGACACCACACTCCTCATGAAGTTCACCGGTCACCCCGTTCACCTCCTAAAAGGCGCTTCATTATCTCCTTATATGCCTCTTCAACATCGCCAAGATCAAACCTGAAGCGGTCTTTGTCCAGTTTTTTACCGGTTTTGGAATCCCAGAAACGACAGGTATCAGGAGATATTTCGTCTGCCAATAGGATGGTTCCATCTTCTGTTCTGCCGAACTCAATTTTAAAATCAATAAGATCGATATGGATATCCTTCAAATAATTACGCAGGAAATCATTGATTTTAAAGGAATAACCGGCAATAAGCTCCAATTCCTCTTCGGTTGCCAAACCAAGGGCTTTAATATGTGATTCATTGACCATGGGGTCACCAAGGGCATCATTTTTATAGCAGTATTCAAGAACCGGGTGTTTCAAAGGAGTACCTTCCGGCAGCCCAAGGCGTTTGGTAAGTGAACCAGCGGCAATATTGCGTATAATTACTTCCAGAGGAATAATAATGACCTTTTTTACAAGTGTTTCCCTATCACTAAGTTCTTTTACGAAATGGGTGGGTATGCCTTCCTTTTCAAGAAGGCCCATTAGATGATTGCTTATAAGGTTATTGATTGCGCCTTTTTCTTTAATACTACCTTTCTTAAGACCATTGAAGGCAGTGGCATCATCCTTATAGGAAATAATGTATAAGTTTTTATCCTCAGTTGTATACACTTTCTTAGCTTTACCCTCGTATAAAAGTTCTTTTTTTGTCATATTTATTACCTCACTTTTCACATTTCAAAATATTCGTCCCTTCCGGCACCTACAGAAACATACTTTATTTTGCAGTTGACAGAATCCTGCAGGAACATGATGTAATCCCTTGCAGCCTTTGGCAGATCATTGAAGCTTCTGCATCCAGATATGTCTGTTATCCAGCCTTCCAGATATTCATAAACTGGCTTTGCGCGGAAAAGGGCTTCTCCGGTGGGAAACTTGTCTGTAATTACACCATCTATATCATATTTGACACATACAGGTATTTTTTTCATATATGACAATACATCTAGTTTTGTAAGAGCTATTGCATCAGCCCCTTGTATTAATACGCCATATTTTGAAGCGGGGACATCAAATCCTCCTACTCTTCTGGGTCTTCCTGTGGCCGCTCCATATTCTGCACCGGCTTCCCGCAGTTTATCACCTTCCGGTCCGAACAGTTCACAGGTGAAAGGTCCTTCTCCAACACAACTGGAATAAGCTTTCATAACACCTATTACGTTAGTTAACTTCTGGGCAGGAATTCCGGAACCTATACTTGCATATGCAGCAATGGTAGAAGAAGATGTAGTATAAGGGTAAATACCATAATCTATATCACGTAGCGCACCCAGTTGTGCTTCAAATAAGATGGATTTTCCCGAATTTATTGCTTCAGTCAGAAATTGGGTGGTATCACAAATATAATCTTTAAACGGCATGCCATAAGCATCCAGCCATTTAAGCATATCTTCCCATTTTAGAGCTTCAGCTTTATATCCCTCATGAACAATAAGGTTTTTCCATTCAATAATATCAGGAAGTTTTGTCTTTAATGCGTCATAATAAAAAAGGTCACCCATGCGCAGAGCTTTTTTCATAAACTTATCTGCGTATACAGGAGCAATTCCACGCCTTGTTGATCCAAATTTTTTATCTCCAAGCCTGTTTTCTTCCAGACAGTCCAATAATTTATGGTACGGCATACTAATTACTGCTTTGTCACTGATTTTTAAATTTTCGGGAGATATTTTAATGCCTGCATCCACTAATTTCTTTATTTCATAAAAAAGGTGTTCAACATCAATTACCATGCCAGGACCCATAACGTTAATGGTCTTGTCTCTTAAAATACCTGACGGAAGAAGATTTAGTATAAATTTTCCTTTTTCATTTACAACAGTATGTCCTGCATTGTTTCCACCCTGATAACGGACAACAATATCATATTTTTCCGACAGTAAATCAACCATACGACCTTTTCCTTCGTCTCCCCAATTAATACCAACAATAGCTGTTAACATCATGATCATCTCCTTATACGCGAACTTCAACGGATAATCCCAACAGGTTTTTATTTTTCTCCAGTAATGGATTCACATAGTTTTCGATAAATTCTTCAGTCTGTGAGGGAGCGCATCCTATAAACTTTTTGATATCCAGTATCTCCTTAAGAGTTTCTTTGTCCAGGGAGAACTGAGGATCATTAAGAAGATTTTCCAGTAAATTATTATCCTCACCATAAATCTTTACACGCTGAGCAGCCTCTACTGAATATCTGCGGATAGCTTCATGTAATGCCTGACGGTCTCCACCACAGCTTACTGCATGCATAAGAATATTTTCACTGGCAATAAAGGGCATTTCCTCTGCAATATGTTTCTCCATAACTTTAGGATATATACGTCCTCCCCGAATTATATTTATAACAAGTGAAAGGATAGAATCTGTTGCAAGGAATGCCTCAGGAATGCAAATACGCCTGTTCGCAGAATCATCCAGTGTACGTTCCAGCCACTGGTTGGCTGCCGTAAAAGCAGGATTCTGGGAATTGGTAATAACATATCTTGCCAGTGAAACAATGCGCTCACATCTCATGGGATTACGCTTATAGGCCATTGCTGATGAACCTACCTGTCCGGTTTCAAAAGGCTCATCAAATTCTTTTAAATGTGCAAGCAGCCGGAGGTCAGTGGCAAATTTTGATGCGCTTTGTGCAATTCCTGAAAGAACGTTAAGTATAAAAGAGTCTACTTTTCTGGTATAGGTTTGCCCGGAAACGGCTATACAATCTTTAAAGCCAACTTTTTCAGCTATTTTCTTTTCCAGTATCTTAACCTTTTCAATATCTCCATCGAAAAGTGCAAGGAAACTGGCTCCGGTCCCAGTGGTACCTTTACATCCCAGTAATTTAAGGTGAGATAGCTCAAAATCTAACCTTTCAAGATCAAACATGAAATCCTGAATCCATAAGGTTGCTCTTTTTCCAACCGTAGTGGGCTGAGCTGCCTGAAAATGTGTGTAGGCAAGAGTAGGAATGTCCTTGTATTTAATAGCAAATTCTGCAATAGCTGAAATTGCATTTATAAGCAATGTACGAATTTGCAACAAGCCTTCCCGCATTTGTATAATATCTGTATTATCTCCTACATAACAGGATGTTGCCCCTAAATGAATTATTGGTTTAGCCTTTGGGCAGACTTCTCCAAAGGCATGTACGTGAGCCATAACATCATGGCGCAGGATTTTTTCATATTTAGAGGCTGTATCATAGTCGATATCTGATACATGAGCTTTCATTTCAGCTATCTGTTCATCTGTTATTGGAAGCCCAAGTTCTTTCTCACTTTCTGCCAGGGCAATCCATAGCCTACGCCATGTTGAAAACTTAAAGTCAGGTGAAAATATATATTGCATCTTTTCAGAAGAATAACGTGAACATAAAGGATTTTCGTATTTGGTTTTCATATTGACTCCTTTCTTTTATACTTATTCCCATTCTATTGTTGCCGGAGGTTTGCCTGTAATATCATATACAACACGGTTTATGCCTTTAACTTCATTAGTTATCCTTGAAGATATCCGGCTAAGTAGTGAAAAGGGAAGTTTGGCGAATTCACATGTCATAAAATCATTGGTTCGTACTGCACGTACTGCAAGTGTATATTCATAGGTGCGTCCATCGCCCATTACACCTACGCTTTTTGTATCTGTCAGCACCGCAAAATATTGATCAACCTTACACCGTGAACTTTCTATTTCCTGCCGTAGTATAAAATCAGCTTCACGCAGCATAGAAAGTTTCTCTTCAGTTACTTTACCTATTATACGGATGGCTAGTCCCGGGCCGGGAAAAGGCTGACGGAATACGAGTTTTCGGGGAAGCCCCAACAAAAGGCCAAGTTTTCGCACTTCATCCTTGAACAACCCACTGAGAGGCTCTATTATTCCTTGGAATTTAAGATCTTCAGGAAGACCTCCTACATTATGATGGCTTTTGATAGTAGCAGATTTATTTTTACCTGATTCTACTATATCAGGATAGATAGTACCCTGAGCCAGAAATTCAGGGTAGCCGTGCTTTCTTGCCTCATCTTCAAAAGCTCTGGCAAACTCATCTCCGATAAGTTTGCGTTTTGCTTCAGGGTCTGTAATACCTTTTATCCTTTCCATAAAACGTTCCTTTGCGTCTATATAGAAGACATTCAGATTTCTTTTTCTGAATGCTGTCCGGATTTCATCTGTTTCACCTTTGCGCATAAAGCCATGATCTATATAAATGCAGATCAATTGATTTTGAATGGCTTTAGATAGAAGAGCAGCACACACAGAAGAGTCTACTCCTCCGGAAAGGCCCAATAAAACCCTTTTTTTCCCAATTCTCTCACGTACATTATTGATCTGACATTGCAGATAGTCTTCCACGGAATAGTCACCAATGGCCTTACAGATAACATAAAGAAAGTTTCTTAGAATTTGTTTCCCGTTAGTTGTGTTTTCTACTTCAGGATGGAACTGTAATCCATAAATTTGTTTTGAAGGATTCTCAAAGGCAGCAATGGAACAATGAGGTGTTTGCGCAATTGGATGAAACCCATCCGGAAGCTTTTCTACCATGTCTGAATGACTCATTAGTACAGGCTGATTTCTGTCAAGACCGGAAAACAGTTCAGAAGACTGGTCAAGGCAACACATAACAACTCCATACTCACTTTTTTCACAGGGAATTACTTTTCC
This sequence comes from Clostridiaceae bacterium, assembly GCA_012840395.1. Lineage (NCBI taxonomy): Bacteria > Bacillati > Bacillota > Clostridia > Eubacteriales > Clostridiaceae > Clostridiaceae bacterium. The sequence goes on from DULL01000057.1 coordinate 20,926, forward strand.
TTTCAGAAGATGGCATATAAGCTGCATGCCATAGCAAATGCCCAGTATTGGAATCCCAAGGTTAAGAATTTCCGGCTGGCAGGTAGGTGCGCCTGGTTTGTAAACACTGTCGGGTCCTCCGGTGAAAATAATACCGATAGGATTAATACTTCTTATTTCATCAACTGTAATTGTATTTGGCTTTATGATTGAGTACACTCCACACTCGCGAACCCGGCGTGCAATAAGTTCCTTATATTGGCCTCCGAAATCTATTATCAAAATAGTCTGATTACTCATTTTTTCTCTCCAAGCAAAAAGATTAAGATCCATAATTTTCTGAATCATCTAATTAAAGAAGATTATGGATCGAAAAATAAAAAACAGAATTATTTTAAGCAGAAATCTGTCTGTTTGTCCGTTAATGAGCACTGTTACTGCTGATATAACACGTATAATATACTAAAATACCTGGGCTCTGTCAATGGTTTTTGCAGGATATAAATATAATTCTTGCATTATAAACATATTTTTAATATGATTTTGTTCGGGCAATTATATAAATTGAAGTTTACTTTTAACTAAAATTCATTTGACTTAACCAAAATTAACTCGACTTAACTAAAATCAACTCGACACAGCTTCATTTATGAGAGGTAAAAGTCATATCCCAATTGCATATGTTTTAAACTTCAAAGGTAAAAGAACCTATGTTCGCATATAAATATAATGCCATATATGGTATTATAAAACAATAAGATATTTTTGCTCGAGTAATTCTTGTGTATCAACAGAGGTGGATTATTTTGAAACTAAACGGTAAATTAATTCAAGGTACAAAAATATTAAAGGAAGCAACAGTAGAGTCAAAACCCCATGAAAAAGAAAATTCTTTTAGAGAAACTCTGGAAGAATGCTTAATTTCTGTATGCAAAGAATTGGATATTCAGGTGCCAATATGGCTTAAGAAAAACACAACCGAGTTTGTAAATTATGGCAGAACCTCTTTTACTGAAGAGCAATTTATTGAAAAAGTTAATTTTCAAAGACTAGAAATCAAATACATTAGGTAAGCCTGGATATTATCATATAAATCTGACTGACATGTACTTAATATAGCAGATGAGAATATATTAAGGGGGTAAGGTCATGAGTTTAAAGGTAGAATATGAATGCACAACTGATATTTTAATTATCGGTGGAGGAGCAGCAGGGATAAAGGCCGCTATTAAAGCCGTAGAAAGTGGAGCAGAGGTTCTTATTGTTTCAAAATTCCCTTTTGGCCGCACTGGAGCGACTTTCTATCCAGGAACACCTGGCTGGGGTATGAACGCAATTATATTCGAAGGAGATTCGGCTGATTATTACTATGAAGAAATTTTGGAGGCAGGAGCAGGAGCTGCAAACAGATCTCTTGCCAGAATACTGGCGGATGAATGCACAGCACGTTTTCATGAATTGGAGGATTATGGTCTTGAATTTTCAAAGGATCCCCTGACAGGGGAATACAATGGTGTAATACCTTGTTTCGGAAAGAGAAAAAGAGGATCTTCTACATATGGTATGGATAAAATACGGAACGTCATGTGGACTCAGTTAAAAAAGCTAAATGTGTCCGTAAGGACAGGTATTAATATAATTTCACTCGTCATGGACGGAGAAACTTGCGTTGGAGCAGTTGGCTTTGACGAACTTTCCCATGTAGTTTTCTTCCGCTCAAAAGCTGTAATACTCTGTACCGGAGGGGGATGCGGCATATATAAATATGGCCTTGCGACTCCTGACCAGACTGGTGACGGGTATATGCTTGCCCTTGACGCTGGCGCTAGATTAACCAATCTGGAATTTATACAGTTTATACCCGGACTTACTTGGCCTGTAAAGAAGCTTTTATTCCAGGAAAAGAACTTAGATACAATACCAACCTTTACAAATAGAAATGGAGAAGATATATTAAAAAAATACCTTCCTTCCAACATTTCTGTTGAACATTGCCTTATTGAAAGAGCAAAACATGGTCCTTTTAGCAATGCCACAATAAGCCGTTATTTAGATATCGCAATGTATGAGGAATGGCTGAAGGGTTTGGCTTTTGATTCCGGCGGAATACATGTCCATTATTCTCCCAAAGTACTGGAAGATAAGCGTTGGGTAATTACTGCGTGGCTGAACTGGATGAATGAGAGAGGAGTGGACCCAGTAGGTCAGGGATTTGATATGATTCCTCATGCCCAGTGTTTTAATGGCGGAATATATATAACAGAGGATGCAGGCACAGGAGTTCCGGGACTTTATGCTGCCGGAGAAACTGCAGGGGGACCTCATGGTGCAGACAGGCTTGGAGGAGCAGCCATAGCTGCTACACAAGTATTCGGAGCCCGGGCGGGTTTATATGCTGCCAAATATGCAGCAGGCAGGACCCACAGCCAGTTAAGCATTAAAGATGCCGAAGCTTCTGTTTATGACCGTTATCAGAAAAAAGGAGGCGGAATAGTTGATATTAAAAAAGCCTTTGAAGAAATCCGTGAAATAATGTGGAGAAATGGGGCTATAGTAAGAAATGAAGTCAGATGCAGGGAAGGCCTTGCCCAGATAAGCAGGATAGAATCTGCTTTTAATCCTATGGCTCACTTTGAGAAAGGCTGTCAGATAAGAAATGTAAGTGAATTATGCAGTTATATTGAATTAGGTAAGTGTATTCTCCAGCTTATTGCCTACAGAAAAGAAAGCAGAGGTCCTCATTATAGGGATGACTACCCTGAAATGAATGATGCCTACAGAGGAATGGCTACCATTTATAAGAAGGAAGGAGAAATAAAAATTGACTTTATCAGGGCAGATTATTAATGAGGAAGCAAGGAATCATTAAGGCAGTCGCCCATTTACAAAGGGCCATTGCCTATTTGCGGCAGGCACATTGAAAACAGCAGCATTAATTCATATAATAAAAATATACAGATATAAAAAACATACAGAGTATAAAGCACAAAATAATAAGAAGCATAAATTTACATACAACATAGTTTATGCTTGATGCCATTGAGGAGATGAAAAAATGAAATACGGAATTCTAGGTACTACCGGACTTAAAGTATCTTTAATCGGCTTTGGGGGTATACCTATTCAAAGATGTTCAAAGGAAGAAGCAGTCAAAACTATTTCCAGAGCCCAGGAACTAGGAGTAAATTTTATTGATACCGCAAGGGGGTACACAGTATCTGAAAGTTATATTGGAGAGGCGTTGAAAGGCAATAGAGACAAGTGGATAATTGCCAGCAAGTCAATGGCCAGGGACAGAAACTCCATGGATAAAGATATTGAGACTACCTTGAAGAACCTTAATACCGATTACATTGATTTATATCAATTACATAATGTAAGAACAGAAGAGGAGCTTAATAAAGTATTAGATGAAGAGGGCGCATACCGCTCACTGGAAAGAGCTAAGGAGAAAGGGTTGATAGGCCATATTGGCATAACATCCCACAGTGTGGATGCTCTTGAACTTGCTTTGGATACCGGCAAATTTGAAACTATAATGTATCCTTATAATATAGTTGAAACTCAGGCGAGGGCTTTATTTAAAAGAGCATCAGGACTTGGTGTAGGAGTAATAGCAATGAAACCTCTTGCAGGTGGACTTTTACAGGATGTTTTGCTGGCTTTGAAGTTTGTGCTGGAAAACCAGGACATTAGTGTAGCTATCCCCGGCATGGCTACTGTTGAGGAGTTGGAAGCCAATTTAAAGGTGTTTGACAATGATATGTTCCTTTCGGAGGATGAAAAGATTAAAGTACAAAAAATGGCTGAGGAACTTGGATCTGATTTTTGCAGAAGATGCGGATATTGCCAGCCTTGTCCTGCAGGGATTGATATGCCGTCTATATTCACATTTCAGGCCTATAAAGAAAGATATGACCTTGCTGACTGGGCAGAGGGGAGATATTTCAATCTGAAAAAAACGGCAAAGGATTGCGCCAAATGCGGTGAATGTGAAACAAAGTGCCCATACAATCTGCCAATAAGGAATATGCTGGAAAAAGTGAAAGAAGTATTTGGAGGATAATTGATTTTTAATAATAAAAAATAAAAATAAAAAACTTAAAAAACTGAATGAAATAAGAAAGAAATAAGAACAAGAAAAAATGAACAAGAGAAATTACAGGAGGTTGAGACAGGTGTTAAGCCAGGAATGGAAAGAATTACAAAATGGAAGTGATATACGAGGAGTTGCTTTGGAGGGTGTTGAAGGAGAGAAGGTTAACCTTACTCCGGAAAAATGCAGAAGAATTGCCTGTGCTTTCGGTATATGGCTTTCAAGGAATAAAGGCAAGGGTTTACAGGACTTGCGGGTTTCTATTGGAAATGATTCAAGGTTATCTGCCCAGTCACTCAGAGAGGCAGCAATTGAAGGTTTGACTGGCATGGGTATAAAAGTTTTTAATTTTGGATTATCTTCTACTCCGGCGATGTTTATGTCCACTATTTTTGAGGGATACCAGTATGATGGTGCAATAATGCTTACAGCAAGCCATCTTCCCTTTAACAGAAATGGAATGAAATTCTTTACCCGGGAGGGAGGCCTTGAAAAACAAGATATTACTGCTATTTTGGAGTTGGCAGAGACAGAAGAGTTTCCGGAGGCAAAATTTAAAGGGACTGTTCAGGAAGTGGATTTTATATCAGTTTATGCAAAAGACCTGGTGGAGAAAATCCGGAAAGGCGCGAATGACCCTGAGAATTATGAGCAGCCATTAAAAGGACTACGGATTATAGTTGATGCAGGAAATGGCGCCGGAGGTTTTTTTGCGAGTAAAGTTCTTGAGCCATTAGGAGCAGATACCAAAGGGAGCCAGTTCCTTGAACCTGACGGTTCATTCCCGAATCATATACCAAACCCTGAAGATAAAAAAGCAATTGAATCTATAAAAGAGGCAGTCCTTAAAAATAAGGCCGATTTTGGAATAATTTTTGATACAGATGTAGACAGGGCAGGAGCGGTAGATAAAAACGGAAAAGAAATCAACAGGAACAGAATTATTGCCCTAATGGCTTCTATCGTCCTTGAAGAGCATCCGTCCTCTGTGATTGTTACCGATTCAATAACTTCTGACGAATTAAAAGTTTTCATTGAAGAAAAACTGGGAGGAATACACCATAGATTTAAAAGAGGATACAAAAATGTTATTAATGAAGCTATAAGACTAAACAATGAGGGCAAAGAATGCCATTTGGCAATAGAAACTTCAGGCCATGGTGCTCTTAAGGAAAACTATTTCCTTGATGATGGTGCATATCTTATTGCGAAAATACTTATTAAAATATCAAAGCTCAAGAGAATAGGAAAAACTGTGGATATTCTGCTGGAAGAGCTGGAGGAACCTGCAGAAGCAAAAGAGTTCAGAATGAATATATTAGAAAAAGATTTTAAAACTTATGGCAATAAAATAATCGAAGATTTAACTAAATATGCTGATGAGAAAGAAGGCTGGATGCCTGCCGCGGAAAATTATGAAGGAATAAGGGTTTCTTTTGGGAAAAATGAAGGAGATGGATGGTTCCTGCTAAGAATGTCTTTACATGATCCCTTAATGCCTCTGAATATTGAATCCAGGGTTTCCGGAGGAATAAAGACCATAGCTTCCAAACTGGTTCCATTTTTAAGTAATTATTCACAATTGGACATAATTCCACTAAAAAAATATTTGAATGAATAACCTGATTTTTTCTTCCTTTAAATTAATAATGGGGGTGCTGCGTGTGAAGAGGTTAGGAATTATTGGTACCGGGATAATAGCTCATGAGAATTATAAAGGTATTGAGCAGACAGGCAAGGCTGAGGTCGTTGCCCTTTGCAACAGAACATACAGTAAGGGAGTGGACTTTGCCAATAAATACGGCCTTAAATGTCCGGTATATTCCGATTACCGTAAGATGGTAGATGAAGTGAAACCTGATATTGTCTTAATAAATACACCTCATGACCTGCATGAAGAGATGTTTATTTATTGTGCGGACAGGAAAATTGACATAATAATTGAAAAACCTCTTTCGGATACCGCAGCATCTTCTGAAGCTATTGTAGAATCTGCAAATAAAAATGGTATTAAGGCAGCAGTATGCCATACTCAGAGATTTAATACAGCTTTTATTACAGCAAAGAAATTTATTAAAAATAATAATCTGGGTAAATTGATAGCCATTAGCGACTTTATTACATACAATTACTTCTGGGAAGGAAGGCCGGAGTGGTTTCTTGAGCCTGCAAGGGCCGGAGGAGGAATTGTAATGAACTATGGAGTCCACCAGTTTGACAGGGTACATTATATGGCTGAAGGAAAAACGGTAAGCCTTTTTGCCCATATTGACTGGGAGAAAGAAGGAATTGCCGTGGACAGCTCCTACCAGATAATGGGTATAATGGATAACGGAGTGACCTATACAATTGCTTGTACAGGATATACAGGACCATTTGCCAACGGAATGGAGCTGCGTTTTACAGGTGGTATCTTAAGGGTGTATCTTTGCGATACCGGCATAGAATCCTATGGCGTGTATTATGGTGATAATAATTTTAAAAACTTTGTGAAACTTCCTCTGGTTGAGAGTGAAAACAGACCGTATTATAATGAGATGAAAGCCATAATGGATTACATGGAGGGAAGCACAGAGGAAACTCCTGTAAGCGTTGAATATGCTGCCCAAATGGTAAAGTTGGTAGAGGCAGCCAAAATGTCACATGAGCGGCAAGTTTCAATTAATACATTATAAATTTCAACTCGTATAAATTATTATTTTCCTTCATATATTTACTAAGTGAAATATATGGAGGAGAGGAACTTTGGCAAGCAGGATAATTATATTCTCAAAAAGGAATATATTATTAATTAATATTATAATTTTTGTATTGGCATGTACTCAGATAATGCTGGATCTAAAGTATTCTGAAGACTTAAGGCATACTGATTTAGAGCAGGAAACCAACAGTGTTCTTAAAGAAAAAGGATACTGTATATTTATTGAGATCGAAGACAAACGGTTATACCTTCTTTATGACGGAAAATGTATCAAAGAATATGTGATAGCTACAGGGAAGTCTGGATTGCCCTCTCCCATTGGATATTGGAAGATAATACAAAAGGCAGACTGGGGAGAAGGTTTCGGTGGAAGATGGATGGGTCTAAATGTTCCCTGGGGAATGTACGGTATACATGGAACCATATATAGTGAATCTATAGGAAGCGCATCCAGCCATGGATGCATAAGAATGTATAATAAAGATGTTGCTGAACTTTACAGCATTGTTCCCCATGGTACTCCCGTGGTAATAGTCAACGGTTCTTTTGGCCCTTTTGGAAGAGGTTTTGATGACATAAACCCTGGAGACAGGGGAGCTGATGTGAGAGCCATACAAATAAGGCTTAAACAATTAGGATATTTTAATGGTTATGCTTCAGGCATTTATGAAGATGATTTAAAATATGCCCTTCACAGATTTCAGAAGGATAAAGGCCTGGAGGTGAAGAATACCATATCAAGAGAAGACTGGCTTGAAATGGGATTTATGGAATTTGAATAGAGTGTCCTCTAAAAATATATATTTCTTTTATAGCTTTTTCTTCTGATATTCTTTTTTTATATGCTTGTTATTTTCATTATAAGCTATTTCATGAATTTATTTTCAAATCTGTTTTCACATTTTTTGATAAAAAATTGCCAAATAATAAGAAATATGTTTTAACAAACAGGACAACAGATTATTTTTATTTATTATTACTAAAAATATGCAAAGATCTTACTTGAAAATAAAACTAATTAGGCATAAAATATTTTAACGTTCATTTTGTGAACATGTTTTTTATTATTTACATGAAAATAAAGCGAATAATAAATGTTGAAAAAAATAAAGGATATAAATATATGACAAAAAAAATAATAAAAAAATCTATAGAAAAAAATAGATATCCCTATGAATTTTTGCTGATGTACGCAATTTACTTTGGAGGAAGTGCCGCCTTCTCACCATATATTCCTTTGTATTTGAAAGAGATTGGCCTTACTCAGGTTCTTATTGGGATATTGTTTGCCATAGGTCCGCTGGTAGCCATGCTAAGCCAGCCGGTCTGGGGGATTGTTGGAGACAGGTCAAAATCAAAGAACAGGGTTCTCTTAATTTTATTGGCAGGAGCTGCAGTTTCAATAATCATTTTTCCAGTTTCAACCGCAGTATGGTATGTGTTTTTTGCATATATTATGTTTACTTTTTTTAATTCTTCCATTAATCCGCTTATTGATACAATTGCCCTTGAAGGGATTGAAAAAACCAAGTGGAAATTTGGTCCAATAAGAATGGGAGGAGTATACGGCTATTCTTTAGTAGCTATATTGTCCGGAATAGTATTGAAGAACAATTTAAGCTGGATGTTTTTAATATATGCCATAATTTTAATGTTAAATTTTGCCATGGTTTTTAAACTTCCTGTAGTTGAGGGACACCAGCATGGAGATAAAAAAGTATCACTCTGGGTGCTTTTAAAGAATAAGAGACTTGTGCTAATGCTTGCTTTTGGACTTATAATCCAGTCAACATTAGGCTTTTACTTCAGCTTTTTTTCAATTTATTTTGAAGAGTTGGGAGGAGACAGCGCTCTTCTGGGATGGGCAATGAGTGTATCGGCTTTAGCAGAAATACCTTTTTTAATGTTTGCAGATAAGATTGTTAATAAACTGGGTATTATAAAAACAATGACACTTGCTTCCATTGTAACTTCAGCAAGATGGGTGGTGTTTTTCTTCCTAAATTCTGCCATGCAGGCAGTTTTTGTTAACCTTTTGCATGGATTTACCTATATTGTGGTAATTTATTGTATGGCAATATATATCAATGAGAATGTACAAAAGGAGCTGAGGGCTTCAGGTCAGGCTCTTAACGGAGTTGTGACGGTAGGCATTTCAAGAATAATTGGAAGTGTGATAGGAGGCTATTTCAGCGATATTGTAGGTTTAAGGGAAATGTTCTTATATTGTTCAGTATTTGGATTTATTGCAACGCTGGTAATCAATTATTTGTTCCTCAGAATAAATAAAGTATCAAAAGCAAGCTTTGCTGCGGAATTTCAGTGTAGTACGGATATCATGGCATAAGGGAGAGGATTGGATGGAAAGCATAATTAAAAGAGTAATAGAAAGTGAATATAGAGCTCAGAGACTAATTGATGATGCCAAGGAAGAAAGCAAAAAAATGCTTATTAAAGCTGAAGAAGACATAAAAAAAATTGAGCAGGATATGTTGGAATCAGTAAAAAAAAGAATTAAGGAAATAAAGATTGAAAAGCAAAAACAAGCATCTGAGCAGGTGGAGAAAATACGTTCCGAAACTGAAAGAAAATGTGAAGCTATGCATTCGAAGTTCAACAAAAATAAAAATAAATGGGTGCAAGAAATTCTGCAGGAAATTATAAGTAGGTGAAAGTGTGGCTTTGGCACTGTTAAATTATATTTCGACTAATACAAAAGCAAGGGTATTATATGGCAGGCTGCTGTCTATGGAGGACTATAATAACCTGCTTGAGAAAAGAACTGTCCGCGAAGTGGCAGCTTATCTTAAAAAGCATACATATTGTAAAGAAATATTCGGCCAGGTAAACGAAAATAATATTCATAGGAGCGAACTGGAGGTATTACTTAAGGTTTCACTTTATGATGATTTTGCAAAACTGCTTAAGCATTTAAGAGGTAATGCTAAAAAATATCTGCAGGCGGCTTTTTTAAGGCATGAAATCGAAGACTTAAAAGTACTTCTCAGGAGAGTAAGTGTACAAAAATCGGGAAGTAATCCTGACTACCTTCTGAGCTTTCTGAATGATTTAAGTTCTCTTGACTATTATAAGCTTGCAGGCTCAAAAGATATTACAGAGTTTATATACAATTTAAGGGATACTCAGTATTATAGGGCTCTTCGCACTTTTGCAGATAATAAGGAACGCCAAAATCTTTTTGATATGGAAAAGGCCCTTGATCTCCATTATTATTCGAACATTATGGACCTGAAAAACAAATTGTTGGGCAGTTCTGATAACAAGGCTGTTACCAGAATATATGGCACAGAAATTGATATTATGAATCTGATGCTTATATACAGGTGTAAGAAGCTTTTCAATCTTCCAAAAGAACTGACCTTAAATCGTATAGTTCCTTATTGGTGCTATTTAAGCAGAAAAAAACTTGTAGAATTAGCTGAATGCAGGGATGTCCAGGAATTTAGAGAATCGGTTTCAAATACAAGGTACTCTTTTATTTTTAAGGTAGAGAAAGAGCAATTGTGGGAAATAAATGCAAAAACTTACTTATATAATTTTTACAGAAGAATATTGAAAAGAGGAAAATTTTCAATGGGATCGATAATAGCCTATATACATCTTAAAGAGTTTGATATTAGTAATATAATTACGATAATTGAAGGAGTAAGATATCAATTGCCCCCTGAAGAAATAAAAAGTTATTTGATTGGTATTAAAGGGCAATAAAAAGCGAGGTGATATTATTGTCAATATTAAAAATGAAATTTATAAGCATAGTGGGGAAAAGGGAGTTCTTTAACGACTTTGTTACAAAATATATTATTAACAGCGGAATACAATTGGAAAATGCCATGTTGTTTCTTGATGGAATCAAGGGATTGTCGCACTATGTAGATGAAGATTATTATAGCGATATATTGAAGCAAAGCACCAACCTTTTAGAACGTATGGGAATTAAAGCAGAAAGAAGCATTATAAAGGTTTCAGAAGCCTGTGAAGAGAGGTATAAGTCGCTGTCTTTGGAAGAAATCAGCCAGGAGCTTGCAGAGCTTGAGAATGAACTTAATGGTTACAGTGAAAAGATAGAAAAAATTAATGAGAAGCTGAAACAGTATACCCATATGAAAAAGCAGCTGGAGCTGTTGTCTAGTTATGATATAGATGTTGATCTGTATACTTTTTTTAATTTTAAATTTATAAAATTCCGGTTTGGTAGAATATCGAGAAAGCTATATCAGCAGTTGCAGCTATATCTTGAAGATCTCCAGGTAATTGCCTTACCAATATCACAGGATAAAGATTATGTGTGGATGATTTATTTTACTCCAGAAACATATAGTGAAAGAATTGATGGGATTTTTTCCTCTTTACATTTTGAAAGAATCTGGCTGCCGGGAGAGTTTAAAGGGACTCCGGCTGAGGCCTTGATTCAGTTACAAGAAAAAATTGAGGCTTACCAGAAAGAACTTGAAAGTACCAGGGAAAAGATAAAGAATTTTAATGATACAAATAAAGAAAAAGTCTTATGTATACATGATATGGCAGTAAAATTAAACCGTATAGTAGAAGTAAGGAAATATGCCGCATATACAAAAGAATCTTTTTATCTGACAGGTTGGATACCTGAAGATGAACTGGAGGTTCTTAAACCTGTTCTGGATAAATTGAAAGATATAACATTTATTGAGAGAGAACCGGAAGCAATTTCCGAATCCCAGCCGCCAACTCAACTGAAAAACAACAGGCTCATAAAACCTTTTGAAACCCTGGTGAAAATGTATGGGCTTCCGTCCTACAATGAAGTAGATCCTTCATTCTTTATAGCTGCAACATATTTTATAATGTTCGGCTTCATGTTTGGAGATGTGGGACAAGGACTTATACTCCTTGCAGCAGGCTTATTTGCATTAAAACGGGGGGTATCTTTGGGAGGAGTGGCTGCAGGAGTTGGTATTTCTTCTATAATTTTTGGATTTGTATATGGAAGTGTATTTGGTTTTGAGGATTGGCTTCCTGTAAGACTAATAAGTCCTATGGAAGACACCAATACAATGTTGGTTATAGGCGTGATCATTGGTGTACTCATGATGACAATTGCTATGGGGATTAATATTGTAAATGGCATTAGAAGGAAGAATTTTTCTAAAATCTTTCTTGATCGAAACGGTGTTGCAGGATTTTGCTTTTACTGGATTATATTATTGACTGTTTTGTATTATGTTTTAAAGCAAAAACTGCCCTTTTCCACAGGAATTTTGTTGATATTATTGATACTTCCAATTTTAGCCATGATTTTTAAAGAACCTTTAGAAGAATATATTCATAACAGAAAGATTTCTGTTGAAGGAAAAGGCATGTTTCTTGTGGAGGCATTCTTTGAAATGTTTGATACTGTATTGTCCTTTATGAGCAATACTATATCTTTTATAAGGTTAAGCGCTTTTGCGTTAAACCATATCGGACTGTTTATGGCTGTCAGGATACTTGCGGAAATGTCCAGGGGTTCAGGAAAGGTAGTTACCATTATAATAGGCAATATAATAATTATTGGACTGGAAGGATTGATTGTGGCCATCCAGGCTCTCAGGCTTGAATATTATGAATTATTCAGCAGATTTTTTACAGGTGGCGGGAGAATCTACGAGCCAATAAAGGATAAGACTTATTAAAAAGTATTTTCAGGAGGGACAGTATTATGGGTTTTATATTAACAACAACTATTTTTCTAGTATTATCTGTTATAGGAATGGGATTATATTGTATTAAAAAAGGTATTTCAGGCAAATCCGGAAAAAGAATACTGGGAATTAATATTTTGAGTGTCTTCGGGCTGCTGGTTATTACTACTGTTTTAGTTTTTTCAGGAACAGTATTTGCACAGGGAGAAGAAGCTGCAGCGGCCGGAGAGGTAAATGGGCTGGGACTTTTAGCGGCTGCTTTGTCAACCGGGCTTGCCACAATAGGCGCGGGAATTGCTGTTGCAGTTTCAGCTTCTGCAGCGCTGGGAGCAATAAGTGAAGATTCCAGCCTTCTTGGTAAAACCTTGATATTCGTCGGGCTGGCTGAAGGTATTGCTATTTATGGATTAATAGTATCAATTCTTATTTTGGGAAGGTTGTAAAATGAGATTATTTTTGATTAGTGACAATATTGATACCAAAATGGGAATGCGGTTAGCGGGAATAGAAGGTGTTGTGGTACACCAAAAGGAAGAAGTTATAGAAGCACTGGAAAAAGCCCTGCAGGAAAAAGACATTGGCATAATTATGATAACTGAAAAACTTGCAGGTCTTATACCTGAACGTATTAAGAATATGAAAATTGATACCAGTCTTCCATTAATCATCGAAATACCTGACAGACATGGCACCAGCAGGCCTCGGGACTCTATAACCAGGTATGTTAAAGAGTCTATTGGTTTAAAGATATGAGGTGATTTTTTTGAATACTTTTGAAAAAAAACTACGGCATTTCAATAAGGTTATCTTAAGAGATGCAAATAGCATAAGAGATGAAATACTAAAACGTACCAGCGAAGATATTGAGAAGCAAAAAGAACGCAGGCGAAATGAAATGCAGGCGTTGGCTGAAGAAACCCTAAAAAAAGAAATCAGCAAGGCAGAAAAGGAAAAAAACTATGCTATTTCAAAAGCTATTATTGAAAGCAGGCAAAAATTAATGAAAACCAGGGACGAAGTTATCGAACAGGTTTTTGAGCAGGTAATGGTGAAGCTTTATGATTTCATTCAGGGAGATGATTATTATACTTTTCTGGCTGGCTTGATCAGAGAATCCTGCACAATAGCAGGGCAAGGTGAATTATTAGTTTATATTACTTCACGGGACATGGAAAAATACAAAGACAGAATTGATGAATTATCAAAGTCAATGCCTTATACACCTGTATTTCATGAAGCAGAAGAAGATATTATCGGAGGATGCAGAGTAATAAACAAGACCTTGAATATTGTAGTGGATAATACAATAATAAGAAAGCTTAATGAATCACGGGAAAAATTTTTTGAATCCTCTGGTCTTATAATGAGTGAAGTAATATGATTCGAATTGGTTAAAGTGGGTGAATTGAAGTTGATTTTAAATAATAAAACCGGTAGCGGTACTATATGCAGAATTAACGGCCCTGTTGTTAAGGCTGCAAATGCTGCAGAGTTTAGAATGCATGAAACAGTTTTAGTAGGAGAGATGAAGCTGATAGGCGAAGTTATAGGCCTTGATGAGGACATAGCTACTATTCAGGTATATGAAGTAACTACAGGCCTTAAGACAGGGGAACCTGTTGTTCCCACAGGAAAGCCATTGTCTGTTACGCTTGCACCAGGGTTAATAGGAAATATTTTTGATGGAATAGGAAGGCCTTTAATTATCCTTGAAGAGAAATCAGGGAGTTTTATTGCCAGGGGAATAGATGTTGAACAGCTAAATACAGATATTAAATGGCCTGTTAGAATTCTTGTGAAACCTGGAGATAGAATTTTTGAAGGTATGATCATTGCTGAAGTAAATGAAACTTCTCTTATAAAACACAAGGTCCTTGCGCCTGTACATGTTGAAGGTACGGTGATGGAAACAGTCCCTGATGGTGAGTATACTATACAGGATGTTCTGATGAAAGTATCTTCTGCTTCAGGTAAGATACATGAAATAAAGATGGCTCAGGAGTGGCCTGTCAGGAAACCAAGGCCTTACAGGGACAGGCTCCCTATTGACGAGCCTCTGATAACCGGCCAGCGGGTAATCGATACATTTTTCCCCATAGGAAAGGGCGGAGCAGCAGCTATCCCGGGCAGCTTTGGAACCGGAAAGACCATGACCCAGCATCAGCTTGCGAAATGGTCCAATGCAGATATTATTGTCTATATCGGCTGCGGTGAAAGGGGAAACGAAATGACAGAAGTGTTGGAGGATTTTCCTAAACTAATAGATCCTAAATCAGGGAGACCTCTTATGGAAAGGACCATATTGATTGCCAATACTTCTAATATGCCTGTCGCTGCAAGGGAAGCTTCTATATATACCGGAATTACCATTGCTGAATATTACAGGGATATGGGATATGACGTGGCTGTAATGGCTGATTCTACTTCAAGATGGGCGGAAGCATTAAGGGAAATATCCGGAAGACTTGAAGAAATGCCTGCAGAGGAAGGATTCCCGGCTTACTTGTCTTCCAGATTGTCTGAATTTTATGAGCGTGCAGGAAAAACAGAGAATTTATGTGGATTTCCAGGTTCAGTTACCATAATTGGTGCTGTGTCGCCTCAAGGAGGAGATTTTTCTGAGCCGGTAACCCAGAATACCCGCCGGTATACAAGGTGTTTCTGGGCACTGGACAGGCAGCTTGCTTATTCAAGACATTATCCTGCCATTAACTGGTTGTCCAGCTATAGTGAATATACTGCTTCATTAAGTGAGTGGTACGAGAAAAATATAAACCCCCTTTTCGACAACCATAGGAAACAGATGATGGGGATTCTTCAAGAAGAAAGCAGGCTTATAGAGATAGTCAAGTTAATAGGAAGTGACATTTTGCCGGATGAACAAAAACTAATACTTGAAATTGGCAGGGTTATCAGGCTTGGTTTTCTACAACAGGTTGCATCTCATTCTGTGGATACATATGTTCCAATGGCAAAACAGTTTGCTATGATGGATGTTATTTTGTATTTGTACAACCAGGTAAATGATATAGTAAAAGAAGGAACTCCTGTTTCCATAATTAAGGGAACGGGAATTTTTGAAGAAATAATTAATATGAAATATACAATCGGTAATGAAGAACCTGATAAATTTAGTGATTTAAAAGAAAAGATACGCAGGGTGCTGCTGGAAATTAAGCAAATATAACTAAGCAAACTAAACGGACAAGGTAAGTTTGCTGCAAGGAGGTAAAATCGTGGCTGTTGAATTTTTGGGTTTGAAAAATATAAATGGTCCATTGCTTGTAATTGAGGGATTAAAGGGAGCTTCATATGAAGAATTGGTTGAAGTTGTAATTGATGGTAAGGATACCCGCCTTGGCAGGATTATGGATATATCTGATGACGTAGCTGTTATACAGGTTTTTGAAGGAACTTCTGAAATATCTTTAAAGAATACAAGCATTAGACTAAAAGGGCATCCTTTGGAAATTCCTTTATCCGGTGAGATTTTAGGAAGAACCTTTGATGGTTTGGGACGGCCTATTGATGGCCTGGGAAAAGTGTATCCAAAAGTACGCCGTGATGTTAATGGTACTCCTATGAATCCCGTATCCAGGAAATATCCCAAAGATTATATAGAAACAGGTATCTCTGCTATAGATGGACTTACTACTCTTATCAGGGGACAGAAATTGCCGGTTTTTTCAGGTAACGGCCTTCCTCATAATGAACTTGCAGTTCAGATTGTACGCCAGGCTAAGCTACCGAGAGAAAAAAACAGCGGTTTTGCTATAGTATTTGCTGCAATGGGAGTTAAACATGATGTTGCTGAATATTTCAGAAAATCCTTCGAACAAAGTGGAGTGCTTGAAAGGGTGGTAATGTTTTTAAACCTTGCCAGTGATCCTCCTGTAGAAAGAATAGTTACACCACGATGTGCCCTTACAGCAGCAGAATATCTGGCTTTTGAAATGGGAATGCACATACTGGTTATACTTACTGATATGACGGCATACTCTGAGGCTTTAAGAGAAATATCATCTACAAAAGGCGAAATACCCAGCAGAAAAGGGTTTCCCGGCTATATGTACAGTGATTTGGCTTCTATATATGAAAGAGCAGGAATGCTTAAGGATAGGGAAGGTTCTATTACTCAGATACCAATATTAACTCTTCCTAATGATGATATTACTCATCCTGTACCTGATCTTACAGGTTATATAACTGAAGGACAAATTGTTCTGGACAGAGGGCTATACCAGAGCGGCATTTATCCTCCGATTTCAGTACTTCCATCTCTTTCCAGACTGATGAAAAGCGGAATAGGGGAAGGATATACCAGAGAAGACCATGCTTCCTGTGCAACCCAGTTATTTGCCTCTTATGCGAGAGTCCATGAAGTAAGAGCTCTTGCATCGGTTATCGGGGAGGAAGAATTAAATAATACTGACAAGCTTTACATGGAATTTGGAAAACGTTTTGAAAGAGAATTTATTTCCCAGGGATTTGATGAAGACAGAACCATCGAGCAAACCCTTGATTTGGGGTGGAAACTCCTTGGAATTTTGCCGGAAAGTGAACTTGACAGGGTGGACAGGGGAATACTTGAAAAATACTACAAGCCAAAAGAGAGATAGGGGGCAGGGACAGAGGGACACTCCTTTACTTTTATGGAACATAAGTAAAGGAGTGTCCCTCTACCACAGCACCTCCTGCTCGAGAAAGGAGTGTCCCTATACCTTAGTACCTTAGAAAGGAGTTAAAATGGACGTTTCAACCTTTCCTACTAAATCTAATCTTATATGTGCAATTAGAAAACTTGAGCTTTCAAAGCAAGGTTATAGCTTGCTGGACAAGAAGAGGAACATCCTGATAAATGAAATGATGTCACTTATAGAAAAGGCGGAGGAAATACAATCCAGTATAGATAGTACCTTCAGTAATGCATATAGGGCTTTGCAAAGGGCAAATGTTTCACTTGGAGCCAGTACAGTCCAGCAAGTAGGTTATTCCATACCTGAAGAAACTAATGTAGAAATAAGACTGAGAAGTGTAATGGGAGTTGAAATACCAAAAGTAATAATTAAAGAACATAATGCTGCACCTGTCAGTTATAGTTTTTTCGGAACTAATTACTTTTTTGATGAAGCTTACGAAAATTTTAACCGTGTAAAAAAACTCACTATAGAGTTAGCAGAAATTGAAAATACTATTTGCAGGCTGGCAGATCATATAAAAAAGACTCAGAAAAGGGCAAATGCACTAAAAAGTATAATAATACCCAGATATCAGTCGCTGGTAAAATTCATACAAGATTCCATTGAAGAAAAGGAACGAGAGGAATTTACCAGACTTCATGTGATAAAAGAAAGAAATAGCAAGTAACATTTTTATACTTAAGCAATTTATCATTAATTTTACCACCCTGTAGATTTCTGTTTAATAAAATACTTGAAAATGCAACCATCCTCATATTTAAACCTGAGAGGGGCATATAATAAGATGTGGGGGAATACCACTCCCGTGCCGGGAATGTCCTCAACAATAATATTGATCATCAATAATATTGAGGAGCAGAAAGTTGAAAAGAAAACAATCCTTTTTTATGGGGGTAATTCTTCTTGCCTCGGCAGGTATTATCGTAAAGTTGCTGGGTTTCGTCTATAGAGTTGCACTTACCAACCTCCCAGGTTATGGAGATGAAGGCAATGGTATATATGGAGCCGGTTTTCAAGTATATCTTCTCCTTTACGCTTTTTGCTCTACAGGTTTTTCATCTGCCATTTCAAAGATGATTGCTGAGAGGATGGCAGTGGGCAATTGGAGAGCAGCCCATAAAGTATTCAAAGTTGGTTTCTGGCTTCTTTTCATGACAGGTTTGGTATGTTCTACCTTATTTTTTACTAGTGCAGAATATATTGCAAACCTTATTTCTAATCCCAGAGCCTTTTTCACTATGGCTGCACTTTCACCGACAATATTTTTTGTATCAGTCATGTCTGCACTTAAGGGATATTTCCAGGGAATGCAGAATATGGCTCCTCTGGCAGTGTCTCAGATTCTTGAGCAGATGGTAAAAACAGTAGTTGCCATTTTCCTGGCCTACCTGCTTATACCTCATGGGGCAGAAATAGCCGCGGCAGGTGCAACTGCAGGTACTACAATTGGGGCTGCAGCAGGAGCATCTTATCTATGGGGCCTGTATTATATTAAAAAAAGAGAGCTTTGGACGAATATAAGGAATTTTTCTATCAGAAAAAAGAGTGAATCAATATTACATATAATAAAGAATATTATTAAAATATCCTTTCCCATTTCTCTGGGCGCCATAGTTATGACTGCTGCAAATATAATTGACTTGGCAACGGTAATGAGGTTGCTGGAGAAGGCAGGTATGGACAATGATACTGCAAACAGGCTGTATGGCATATTAACAGGAAAGTGCTATGTTCTAACAAATTTTCCTGTATCTATAACAATGGCTCTTTCCACAAGCCTTGTTCCTGCGATAGCGTGGGCAGTAGCGAAGAAGGACCTGAAGTCAGCTTCAGAAAAAATAATTGCGGCAGTAAGATTAACATTAATAATCTGTCTGCCTTCCTCCGTGGGCATGGCAATACTATCTAAACCAATACTGCTGATGTTATTCCCAAGTTCAAGTGATGGTGCGTATCTTCTATCAGCCAGCGCTTCAGTTATAGTTTTTATAGGACTAACACAGATTA
The DNA here is from genome assembly GCA_012840395.1 of Clostridiaceae bacterium. NCBI lineage: Bacteria > Bacillati > Bacillota > Clostridia > Eubacteriales > Clostridiaceae > Clostridiaceae bacterium. The sequence goes on from DULL01000057.1 coordinate 40,090, forward strand.
TGTCAGGTGTGCTTCAAGGCTTAGGAAAGCCTTATATTCCTACAATAGGGCTTTTCGCAGGAGCGTTGGTTAAGTTGTCTGTAAATTATTATCTTATGCCTGTGCCATCCATAAATATAAAGGGTGCTGTATACGGAACTCTTGCATGCTACATTGTTTCTACACTAATATGTATTATAGGACTAATTTTTAATTTCAGGTTGAATCTGGATACAAGAAACTCTATAATTAAACCAATGATTGCAGCTGCTTTGATGGGTATTGCAACATATTATACATACTTCTGCCTGTATGATGTAACAGGCAGCAATACAGTAGCTGCAATAATTTCCATATTAATATCTGCATGTGTGTTTTTTATACTTTTATTTGTTTTTGGTGCCTTGAATAAAAAGGATTTATCAAGGATATCTTTTGGAAATAATATAGCGAGACGGTAAAAATTTACCGCTGTGTTAAAACCAGACTGATAAAGAATGGAAAATAACAAGGAGATGAAAAAATGCTTAAGGATAAATATACATTTTCCGACTTGAAGGAAATAATGGCTTTGCTCAGGAGTGAAAAAGGATGTCCCTGGGATAGGGAGCAAACTCATGAAAGTCTCAAAAAATACCTGATAGAAGAAACCTATGAAGTACTTGAAGCTATAGATTTAAATGATAAGAAAAAGGTATGCGAGGAATTGGGAGATCTGCTTCTTCAGATTGTATTCCATGCCCAAATAGGAGCTGAAGAGGGCACTTTTAATATGGATGATGTTATTACCGGCATATGCCGTAAAATGATATTAAGACATACCCATGTTTTTGGACATGCCAAGGCAGATACGCCAGAAGAAGTTATTGAGAATTGGGAGAGCATAAAGAAGAAAGAAAAGGGTATAACTAACCATACCGGAATACTGAAAGATGTACCTGCCAATCTTCCTGCCCTTATGAGAAGTTATAAGGTGCAACAAAAAGCAGCTCAGGTAGGTTTTGACTGGGATAATATAGAAGATGTTTTTGCAAAGGTTGATGAAGAAATACAGGAGCTGAAGGATGTATATAAAAGTAAAAATGTGGAAAGAATAACAGATGAGACAGGAGATGTATTATTTGCACTTGTAAATCTGGCAAGGTTTCTTAATGTCCAGCCTGAACTTGCCTTAACAAAGACAATAAATAAGTTCATTAACAGGTTTGAATATATTGAAAAAGAAAGTGTCAGGATGGGTAAAAAACTTGAGGATATGAACCTTGCTGAGATGGACAAGTTATGGAATGAGGCAAAAGTACATATTTCCGGTGATACCAAATAAATATTCTATAGAAAGGAAGGAATGTGTATGAATAAAGCTGAATTAGTAGCAAAAATGGCTGAAAAGAGCCAGATGTCTAAAAAAGATGCTGAGAAAGCACTTAATGCTTTTATGGAAAGTGTGCAGGAAGCCCTTAGCAAAAACGATAAAGTACAGCTTGTTGGTTTTGGTACTTTTGAGGTAAGGCATAGGGCTGCAAGAAAGGGAAGAAATCCCCAGACTAAAGAAGAAATTATTATACAAGCTACAAAAGTACCTGTTTTCAGGGTTGGTAAAGCTTTGAAGGAGGCAGTTCATAAATAATCCTGACAACCTTGAATTATTTACAAGGGGGATATTAAAGTGAGGATAGATAAATATTTAAAAGTATCAAGACTTATAAAAAGACGTACGTTAGCTAATGAAGCCTGTGAAAATGGCCGGGTAAAAATTAATGGAAAAATTGCCAAACCCGGCTCGGAAGTTAAAGTCGGAGATATTGTAGAGATACAATTTGGAAGTGGTACGGTTAAGGTAAGAGTTAATTCGGTATCTGAACATGTTACTAAAGATGAGGCAAAGGAGATGTATACAAACTTATAAGGATACTTCAGATGCCTCGGTAAAGATATTTGCTAATATGTTTTTACAAAGTAAAAAAATGGCCTCAATTTATAATATAGAGGTCATTTTTTTGTGTCTGCATACATATCTATTAATGGACATGGTTTTACATACAAAAAAGTCGGAAGGAGGATTAAAAGTGGCTGATGAAAAAAAGATAGTGAAAGCAAAGGCACAGAATCTGATACTGGAAAACAGAGAAAAGCTAAGCATAACAGGCGTTATTGATGTGGAGAGTTTTAATGATGAATGTGTAGTAATAGATACTGAACTTGGAATACTGATAATAAGAGGGGAAGATTTAAGAATCAACAAGCTAAATATTGATAATTCAGAACTGAATATTGAAGGAGATATATATTTATTAGAATACAGTGACAAGGACGGTTCAAGGTCTAAAGGCGGTTTCTTCGGGAAAATGTTCAGGTAAAATGTTTTGTGAGGGGCCGGTGATTATTAATTGCCAATTCCAGTTAGCATCCAGGCACTTATATTTCTATATTCAGTTGCCGGAGGAATAGCAATAGCCTTTGTTTATGATATCTTCAGAATTAAGAGAAAGACTGTAAAAACAAGTAATTTCATTACCTATGTTGAGGATATTATATATTGGCTAATAGTAGCTTTAATAATGTTTGTTGTTCTATACTATGGAAATGAAGGGGAAATAAGAGGATACATTTTCATAGGTGCAATAATAGGTGTAATACTTTATGCATTGCTTCTCAGCAGAATTATTATGAAAATACTTCTTACGACAATAAAAATATTGGGTATTATTATAAGGGAAACATGGAGAGTCATATCTTATCCTTTTAAAATAATATTCAGAATACTGAGGATCCCTGCAAGATTTCTATTAAGGCAATCCAAAAAAATTTTCCGGAAGGCAAGAAAATTGGGACGAAAAGGGGCAGATAAGGCAGCTCTTTGGAAAAGAATTTTCAGAAACACTTTAAAAAAAATATGATATTAATATAGAAGGAATTATCATTTTTATATAGAATATTAAACACCAGATAATAAAGGTTTGTTATGAAATATACTTTAAGCACATATATCAGGAGTGCATTAAAATGAGCAAAAGAAAAAAACCAATGCTATCTTTAATATTGGTTACGGGCTTTTTTATATACTTTATTATTACGCTGATAGAGCAGCAAAGAATAATTAATTTTAAAAATAATGAGGCAAAGAATATTCGTGCAAAAATTCAATCAGAGATGCAGTTAAATGAAGAACTAAAGAAGTTTAAGGAGAATCTTTACAGTGATGAGTACATAGAAAAAATTGCCCGTGAAAAATTAGGAATGGTTAAACCAGGCGAAAAGATATTTTTTGATATTGATAAATAACTTTTGGCAGTATATTTTAATATATTAATATAGATAATTTTTAATAATAAAAGTTTAAATTATATTGATGTAAAAAAATGGATGGTCTCTTTATGGAAACCTTCCCAAATATGCCGAAATGGTTTAAAAAGGTTTGGGAATCCTTATATTAGGTGCTTGACGAAATATTAGGCATGCTATATAATCAAATTACTTTATAAACATAAAGAGACGGTTCATAAGCATAATTAAGGAGGATTTTTTATTTTATGCTGCTCGAAGTAGATAAAATAGTTGAAGGGAAAGTTTCCGGTATTACGAATTTCGGAGCCTTCATTCAACTACCTGGTGGGAAAACAGGGTTAGTGCATATCTCTGAGATTGCTGAGGAATATGTGAAAGACATTAAGACACATCTAAAAGAAAATCAAACAGTAAAAGTTAAAATTTTATCGGTAGACAGTAATGGAAAGATAAGCTTATCCATCAAGAAAGCCTTACCAAGTACTCCAAAGGTCAAATCAAGCAGGCCAGTAGAAATTGACTGGACCAAACCCACTTCTGAAGACCTATCTTTTGAAGATCGGTTGGCTAAGTTCATGAAGGATAGTGATGAAAAACTTCAAGACTTAAGAAAAAGTTTTGAATCTAAGAGAGGTAGCGGTAGTTATAGAAGGTCTGCACAATTTTATTAATTCTCTCACTGTTATATTAATATCGTTAATATTTTAAAAAAGGTTAATATAAAAACCTGCTGTATTTGTATAAGAAAAACAGGTGAAGATTGTTTATTCCCCACCTGTTAGTTCTTAAGTCAGGTTCAAGCTGCTCTTTTTTTGGGATAGACATTTCTATTCTTCAGGAGTATTTTCTTCTTCTGGTGTTTCAGATTCTGCTGTTTCAGATTTAGCAACTATAATTGATAACACTATTTGTTCAGGTTCGGTTAAAAGAGTAACTGATTCAGGCAGTTTTAAATCACCAGCAGTTAATGCCTGGCCGGGAATTAAGTTGGAAATATCTGCTTCAATATATTGAGGTGTGTCCTGGGGCAAACATTCTATTTCAACGCTATTTATTTGTTGTGCTACCACTCCTCCTGCTCTTTCAACGGATTCCCTGCCTATAACTCTGATTGGGACTTCACTACGTACCTTTTCATTCATAGAAACTTGATGAAGATCTATGCTAAGGTATTCGTCTTTCAGTATGCCATATTGAATTTCCTTAATCAGAGCAGGAACACTCTCGCCATTTTCAAATGTAGCTGTGATTAATGATGTTTTACCATGTGCAGATAATAAAGTTCTTAAATCAGAAGCTTTTACTTTAATGGACCTGGATCCTATCCCTTTTCCATAAATAACTCCAGGCACATAACCTTCTCTACGTAATTTATTGGCTTTATTACTGGCATCATTAAGCCTTTCTTCAAGCTTTAAAGTAATTGCCATAAGCATACCTCCTATTCTATTACTTTAATAGCTTATTGCATACTGAAAAACTTATCCTAAATAATTTTACCATAACAGAACAAATTTTGTATAACTTACTATATATTATTACCAACAGTTGAACACTCATTATCAAAATTATGGACAAAAAATGGTACAATTATAGCAAAATAATAATATAAATTTTGATACATTGGAAATATTTATAAAAAATGAATTAAATGCCTTAAAATTCATATATATTTATGTATATTGATTAAGCAATAGTATAAAGATATAATATTTATTGTAAGCAGGCAATCAGATTGTGCATATTGAAGATTAAATATTAAAACGGGAGGAGTTCTAGGGATGGCTAAAGAAATAATGGATAGGAGGGCCTCTGACAACAAGTATCTGCACAGGGATTTCCATAATTTTATGAACCTTGGTATAAATTATGTGCAGGAACTTTACGGAGAAGAAGGAGTACGGGAGTATCTGAGGGATTTTGCAATGGCTTTCTATGCTCCTTTAAAAGAAGACATCAAAAAAAGAGGGCTTGCGGCAATAAAAGACCATTATGAAAAAATATATGCAATTGAGGAAGCTTCAAATGATGTAGAATTTACACTTTCTGAGGATGAATTAATCATAAAAGTAAATAAATGTCCGGCTGTAACACATATAAGAAGCTGCGGAATTGAAATGGCGCCATTATATTATGAAACCTTTAAGACCACCAATGAAGTTATTTGTGAAGGAAGCCCATTTGCTTATGAGTTGGTGGAATACGATAAAGATACCGGAAGATCTTTGGAACGTTTTTATAGGAAGGAGAAATGATATATGATATCATGTACTGAATTTATACCGGCATATAGCGAGCTTTTTAAATTCCTGGAAAAAAAGGGAGGAAAAGAAGCTGTAATTGCTTATTGGGAGTACATCGCAAAGAATGGGCTGAATAATTTAAGGGACCTTGTTAAAGAAAATGGTATTCGCGGATGCTTTATGTATTGGTCACATACTTTGAATGAAGAAGCTGCCGATTTTACAATGACCCTTGATGAAGAAGAAGGTACTTTTAGAATTGATATGCATTATTGTCCCTCAAAAGGAAGATTGCTGGAGTTTAAACATATAGAACCATATCGTGATTATTGTGAACATTGTGATTTACTGTATCGGCGTGTTCTTGAGCCTATGGGATACAAGTATGACTATGATATGAGCCAGGTAGATAAGGCAAAATGCAGCCTTAAAGTTACAAAATTAAATTCTCAGCAGGAATAAGGACTTATAGGAAAATTGTAAAATAAGAATTTATTAATAAATTCTGAGCAGAGACAGGATATTAATAACCAGAAAAAGTCTCTGCTTCTTCGTTTTTTGATTAACTTAATGAACGAGAGGAAAAATGCAAGACTATTCTCGGCAGAACAGTTAAAGCCGGGATATTCCAGGTAAACTTGTCAACAATTGAGTAAAAATAACACTTGACAGCTAAGGATAATAGTGTTACTATATTAGAGCAATGCGCCGGAGTGGCGGAACTGGCAGACGCACAGGACTTAAAATCCTGCGGTCCGTGAGGGCTGTACCGGTTCGAGTCCGGTTTCCGGCACCAATTGCATTCAATCATTATAAATATATTAAAAGCACTTGATATTTAAGTGCTTTTATGTTATTATAAATGATGTGGCTTTTAAATTGAATATTATTATATATCGCGGGGTGGAGCAGTACGGTAGCTCGTCGGGCTCATAACCCGAAGGTCGTGGGTTCAAATCCCTCCCCCGCAACCAAAATTTACAAAAAGTAGCTAAAATCATTAAGATTTTAGCTACTTTTTTACTACATTATGTCTATATCTGTACGCAGTCTCAGCAAATTTATCATACATTGACAAATAATAACATTAACAATAGAATAAAATCGCAGATTTAATATAAACGTGATGGTAAGAAGTTAACAATGGGTTTTTCAATACATGATAATGTTAATTAATTTCTTTTTTATATTAGGAAGAAGCTCTATGGAGAAGAAAATATTATACACGACTTCATTTGAAGATATAATTGAATCAATTTCAAATATCTGTAATTGTAGTGAAACTGAATATGAAGGTTGTAAAGGAGATTGAGGAATCTACGGATCCAAATAGCAGGTGGCCTTATATAATAACATTGGAATGGGAAATCGGACCGAAGCAGGGGATAACCTTTGCAGATGCCGGCCTTGATATTCGTCCAAGGGTAGGGGATACCCTTTATGCTATTACTTATGACAAAGCAAAAGAAATTATTGACCTCTTAAATGACCAACCTGACCTACCAAAGAGTACTATTGAATTTTTGGCAAACGAGTATAAAGAATAGGTTTGCTGGGAGAAAATTGTATATATGATATCAAAAGACGTATTAAAAGTATTGAAAATAACCAGACCCACACTTACGAAGTATGTAAAAGACGGCATAATTTGAAATTCCGTATTCAGACTGGATGGACACACCTCATTTTGTGTACAAGCTGAGCTCTGGGTTTACTCCAAACAAAATAGTCAAGACCGGTACTATTTATAAAAACGGCAGAGTCTGGTGTATGTTGGACACCTTGTTTATCTGCGATACTATTTCAGAAGCTCGGTATGAAACAAAGAGAAGACTACAACAGTAGTTTATACATGCACAGATAGATTTCTGATAACGATGTTAACGAAAGCAATGTAAGGACTACGTAATTAATGGTATTTACTTTCTTTATTACATGCATTGTTAAATGAGGGTGATGATTACATGAGAAATAGTACACAAGTAACGAAGAATCAGCGCTATGTTCCATGTTGTGTACTTAAGTTTTTAAAGAATCAGATGAAGCCTTTAAGAAAAAGAAAAAGCGGATATTTCATGTAATCCACAAGAAAAATAAGATTTTTCCATCAACAATAAATGATGTGATGTCAGCTCAATTGTTTTATGAACATGGTAAGCTCCAGAATAATGAAATTGAAAAAAGACTTAAGAAGTTTGAAGCATGGTACAATAAAAAACATGGATAAATGATAACATTAATTGAAGAATACGAAGCGGGGAAAGTAAAATTCAGTAAAGTAAGGCACAAGCTTTCAATTTGATTGAGCCAATGATTAAAATGCATTTAAGAAGTGGCGCAATAATGTATGAACTTAACTATTGGCAAGAAAGAAACCACTCGAATTATAGTTTATTCCGGATGCTTGACAGGTTATTAAATCATAATTATTCTATTAGATTTGCTAATGCACTTATCAATTTTCATGAATTCTTTATAATAAAAAGTTCTAGTAAAAATTTTATAATATCGGATCAATTCATAGCAACAGCTTCACTTTCCTTTAAAGCACATTTTATGAATGCTACAAATCGAACAATTGGGTTAAGAGACGTTATAGTATTTTTACCTTTGTCAAAGGTATATTACATTTGTTTTTATAACGGAAACAAGCCCACATATATTAAAGAAAATCAGCTTAAGCAATTAACAATTGACCAAACAAATGAAGTTAATAGCGTTATAATGAATAATTCATATATGCAAACAGCAGGGCCAACTTATGATACGCTAGATAGAGCTCTACAGAAATTTAAAGATGATGAACCTACCGCTATCTATTATGGTGGCGGCAAGGTAAGTGGTGGAGTGGAACGCCGCAAAGAGGTTTTCTATTATGATAGAGATAGGTTAATATATGACTTTGTGGTATCAGCGTTTGATTATCATCGATTTTTTGGAGTTAAAAAAAGTGAACCTTGTCCATGTGGAAGTGGAAACTCGTTTGGAGAGTGTTGCAGGTTTAAAGTGAGACAATTTGACAAGTTTTTGGAGAGGGTAAAGCTGCAGAGTGAGAATAAATATTATGACCCTTATGGCATTCCGGATTGTGATTTTCATCAAGAAAATATAATTGAATATCATACTAGAAACAGAGATTAATTACATTATATTGCAGATAATTTTCATAACAAATTATAATTGACTAATCAGTTACTAATTAGTATAGCATGAGTATCTTATAAGATGAGGAGGCATTTTCATGGCACAAACAAGAGTTGTGGTATTAAACGAAACTAAAAAAGGGAATCCCGGTGAATGGACACTTTGTTTCCAATATTGTCGTTATGAGTATGAAGATGGGACTGAGGAAAATGGTTATAGGTTTATCTGGCAACGGCCGGATGGAACTTTACAAGCAGCAAGAGGCCAGTCGCGGATACCGTCTATCGCTGATATCCTTTTGTTGGTGAGTGAGGCGATTAAAGGTGGATGGGGAAATCATTGTGAGTAACTTTTAAAAGGTATAGAATAGACGATAGGGGGGTCTGAGGTCATGAAGCTATTGTCTGAAGGTATAATTGAAAAGTATCTTATTAAGTATATAAACAACAAATGGACAAGCATGCAACTGGAAGATTTTCAATATCCAGGGAGAAGATTTCCGTTTGTTATTGAAGAAGCAGTTTTAAATACTGCTCTTACCGGAAGCATCTTCCAATATATGCATGATAATAACGATTATTCTTCTACATTGGTATCTGAAGCGAAGGTTAAACGGACAGGAGATAGAAACGGTCGATGTGACATCATTTGGTATTCCGGTGACACAGTACACTATATTGAGCTTAAAAGTGTATTTTTATATGATACAGCTGAAGAAAATCTAAATAAAGCCTTGTATTTTCTTAATGAAGCAGTTGAGCAAGCATATTCAATTGTTCCAAAGGACATGTTTAAAGATGGCGTGACAGAAAATGAACGTTGGTATGGATACACCCCTAAACACCGATATGGATTTGTGGGTGGGTTTATATTCTCTGAGATAAATAATAGAGATAAGAGCTTCATCAATTATCAGAAATTACTTAATAATGATAAATTAGTAATCGGAAGCAGCATTAAACCAATTGTTTATGAAAACCAGTTTACAGGTGAACCTTTAGACATTTCGTATTACAGGCAAGAAGGCCAAAAAGTAACTATTAAATCAGATGGTTATTTCTTTATATGTGCAGAGTTTGAAATCTGAGATACAATGGAGAGAAGGTGATTGAATAATTGGGTTGAGAATGTAATTTCATAATTTTTCACACAGACCTTTATTCTAATCCATCCATACATTTTTTGCATACATTTTTTGCCTTTATATTCTTTTACATCTCTTGCCTCACCACAAAATATGCAACTGGATTATATTTTTTAGAACTATATGGATTATTGTTTTTGTCTAAGCAATTTAACACATCCCAATATTACGAACATGAATCCCAGAAGCATAAAAACAACATAGACCACAGGAATTATCGGATGACCCCAAGGACCAATATATGAAGTGTCTCTTCCACTTTCTTCAAGCAATTGCCAAAGCAAATACATTGACAAACCAGAGCACACAGATGTAAAAATTCCAAATATTATACTTATCAAAGGTTTATCTTTCATAGCGATGGCAGAAATACAAAAACATGTGAAAGCAAAAAAAGCGAACATAATAGCTTCCATAACTATCCCTCTACCACAGTTGATATTTTAGCGGCTTCCTTCATGCAGTTTTTGCATACAGTCTTATTCCTATAAGTTCCAACATATCTTGCCTCACCGCAAAATACTCAACCTGGATAATATTTTTCAGTATAATGTTATTTCCATCTATAAATATTTATAAAGGGTCATTTATTGCATAAAAAGTCTCTTCTAGTTTCTAGCAGTGGATTTTTGTCATTTTCGACTATGGCAAATACTTTATAATTTTAATAGTACTAATAATATTAAATATTATGCCGATAGCTCCTAATATTGACCAAAATATCATCAGCCATTTTATTATATTGATTGATGACAATAATGATGATAAATAATACTTGTTTATATCCAGCAAATCATTTATCCCTGATGCAGTCTTTATCCTAGTATGGAGTATAATGTCTTCATTGGATATGTCGCTTGTATTGACATTAGGATAACTTCCTTCGTAAATTCCATTATTTTTTATGTAGTCATCAATAATTATTTTGAGTTTACGGTTCATATCGGTACCTCACTTTTTGCTTATATCATTTGTTTATATCATATAACAAAATTTTACATATAACAATAATAGGGAAGAATGTATTTAAAAGGTTTTATTTTTGACAACTATTTGACTACTATAAACGCAAAATAGAGGTCAAAAATGCTAAAAAATAAAACGTGCTACAAAATATAATGATACCAGAAATTAAGACAGACAAAACGGCCAAAATAAGTTAGTATGGAACTATGGAAAAGAGAAGAAATTTTACACCGGAAGAAAAAGCAAAAATAGTGATTGAGGTCTTAAGGGAAGA
>DULL01000058.1 GCA_012840395.1 Clostridiaceae bacterium
GGCCTTGCACTTCTCTTTTTTTCGTGTTATCTTACATTTAGTGGCTTCCATTTGTAGGTTTTTTTCTTTTTAGACCTACTAGAAGTCTTTCAGGTCTCATTTCTTTCATACTAAGTTAACAGAGCCAAAAATAAATATTTTACTGTTAAATACCCTTAACCCTTAAATATGAACTATGAAGGATTCAGGTATCTGTGCCGGAATTATTTTGAAAAATTTAAGATTATATTTAGTAAACCAGCTTTACCCACAGACGATGCTTGTAAGATTTCATAACAATAGGTGAATACTAATTATGTATAACATACAAGAATATCATTTTTTTCTTCAGCTATTATACGTTTACCATATAGTGAGTCATCACTTTCGGGATAATCTTCCCTGTAATGGGAACCACGGCTTTCTTTTCTAAACAGCATGGCAGACAGCACTGCCTGGCTGGTTCTTAATGCGTGAAAAGCTTTCATGGAAAGTTTTATATCATACCCGCTTCTTATAGCCTTTGCCGCATTGTAATGTTTCTGCATCTCCTTTACCCAGGACAGGGTTTCTGTAAGATTATTTTCGTTTCTTATTACATTGGCATAAAACCAAAGCCTCTCTTTAAGATTATATAATATTTCCTGGGGAGATATTCCAGATGTGGCTCCATTATCAATCCACTCATATATTTCTTTTACTGCTCTCTCTGATGGGATGTCTGCTGGTTTATGAGTTTTTATATATTTCACAGCTCTGTCTGCAGCTCTCCTTCCAAATACCAGACAAACAGATGTAGCAGCACCTCCATGCCTGTCTGCGCCGTGAATGCCTCCGGCAGTTTCCCCTGCAGCAAACAAGCCTTCCACTCCTGTTTCGCCATGCTCATTTATCCATATACCCCCGTTGGCACAATGTGCGAAAGGAGCAACGGAAATTCCTTGTTTTGAGAGATCTATTCCGTTTTTCAGGTAAAAATCTAAGGTTTTTCGCAAAAATTCATTATCTTTCTTTGCAATTTCAGGACTAAACCTCAATGTAAATCCTTTTTCGCTCTTTTGTTTAATAGCATAGTCCATCATAGAAAGGTCAAAGTACATAGATTTGTCAGCACATGTAAAAGGCCCGTGCATTGAACGGTCATTCAGGCAATCTTCAAAAGATACATTTTTAGGTAGATAATTTCTCAAGGCAGGATTTCCATTCTCATCAGTTACTTCCACACAGTACTGCAGGGACATTTCCCCAAAAAGCAGCTTATATATTGGGGACATGAGCCCGGGAATAAACTGCATAAACTCCAGGTTTATAAGTTTTGCCCCTGCCTCAAGAGCAACACTATGTCCTATACCGCATACATCATCTGTATTGAGGCTATGTTTATAAAGCCCGCAATATCCTCCGGTTGCAAGAATTACTGCAGGTGTATTTACATATACTATATTTTCAGTATTATCGCATAATACAGCTCCGCATACAGCGTTATCACGTACTGTAAGCTTTAGTAAATCACAGAACTCCATTACTTTAATATTAGGAATTTCAGAAAAGTTATTTCTGACATTGTTTCTGATTTTATTCCAATCAGACCATCTTACTAATTTTCGTTCCCGCTTTGCAAAACAAGCTACCCTGCCCCCAAATTCTTCAGGAGTAATGCCTATATCGGGCAGCCTCTTTATCTCTCCTTCTATTTCCTCCACCATAATACGGCAAAGGTTTTCATCCGCAATTCCTGCACCAGAATCCAATAATTCCTCCATAAACAAAGAAACATCTGCCTGATCTTTTGGAAGTTGTGATCCTAACCCCGCTGTAAGAGGATAGAAACTGGCTCCTGAACATAGCTTTGCTTTTGCAGCAATTAACACTTTACAACCTGCACGTGCTGCATCATATGCCGCTCTAAGTCCTGCAAGTCCCGCGCCCACGACTAATACATCACAAGCAATTGTTTGATCTGCCCTCATACATTGCCCCCTATTTAATTCTAAAAAATGCTTTCAGTAACAGTTTTTGAATCTTTTTAGAGCAGTGGTTTATCTATCAGAATTTTATTCTTACTAAGACTCTAAAAGATAAACCTAAACTCTAAAAAACTCACTAACTGGATAGAAATCACTTATATATATGAAAAATCTGTGGTTATAAAATTTGAAAAAATTATGTCGCCCAAGATGTTTACTTAAATTAAAATAAAGCTGTGTACTGGGATTGAAATTAAGTCGTCAACTTGATATAAGCTTACGCTATAAACTAAGATGAATTAATAAATTAATTTATTATTCCATAGATATTATTGCAACCGGTTGAATTTTTTTTGATTATATCATACCCAAAACTGCATGTCAAAGAAAATATTATTGTTTTTGTTCAATATTTATAATTTAGTCTATTGTTTTTCAAATAATCATGTGTATTTCATACAAAATAATTAATATCCCATTTTAATTA
>DULL01000059.1 GCA_012840395.1 Clostridiaceae bacterium
TTTGAAAAACATCTTGGACATACAACGTTTGGTGGTATAATAGTCATGAGACCTAAACGCTCCTTTCTGGGAGGTAATGGTTTGTGGCAATTTCCATTATACCAGAAGCGTTTCAGGTCTCATTTTTATTATTAAGTTAACAGAACAAAAATATCTTTAAGGAGGAGTTTAAATGAAAAAAAATTGGCTAAAGGGAATTAGCCTGGCTCTCGCTTTATGCATGATCTTTACGCTTGTAGCCTGCGGCGGAAAGAAAGACAAGGGAGCAGATCAGACTAAGCAGGGAGATACTAAAACTGAAGGCGAACAAGGTGATAAAGCTTTAAGCGGCGAAATTGATGCATTACTATGGTTGTCTTCATATCCGGAGGTTATTAATCAAATTAAGGAAGGATTTGCAGCAAAATATCCCAATATTAAGGTTAATTTAAACACAATGACCGGTAACTCAGGAACAGAAAACCTGGAGCCCAGGATTGCTTCCGGAAATATGCCTGATGTAACCAGCGTTGACGTCTCTGACTGGTATATGACATATACTGATAAAGGTTATTTCGGAGATATTTCTGAAACCGATGCTTGGAAATATCAGTTAGATGCTATCAAGGCACAGTGGACTACACCAAAAGGAGTTAAATATGGTGTATCCTATGGTGTAGCAGCTATGTTTATATACTATAACAAAGATCTCTTTGCAAAAGCCGGAATCCAAAAATTGCCAACCAACTGGGATGAATTCCTTGCTACCTGTGAACAATTAAAACAGGCTGGAATTACTCCATTGTCCTGGCCCGGAGGCTTCCCCAACATGTTTGGTCACACCTTCATTTCTGCCGGTGTAGCAAATAGTATTTTCCGTAAAGATCCAAAATTAGTGGAAAAAACTTTAGGTACTGAGTATGACTACAGCGGTCCGGAATGGGTTGAAATCTTCCAGAAGAATGTTGACTTAGTTGAAAAGGGATATGTAAACAAAGGCTATTTGTCAACTGACTATGCTGAGTCTGTAAGATTATTCAATGATGACGAAGTTGCAATGACATTCCAGGGTTCCTGGTCAGCCGGAGATATCCTTATAAGAGATAACGTTGGATTATTCCTGCCTCCTTGGAACGAACCAGGTCAAGAGATAGTAGGATTAATGGGAGCAGAAACTGGATTCGGTATTGGCGGAACTCCTAATGTAAACAAAGAGTTGGCACTAGTTTTCTTCAATTACTGTGCTTTTGAAAACTATGAAAACTTCCAGAATGAAACAGGTACTATCCCAATTTATCCACTTGATGTTGTTCCTGGATGTAAAATTGACCCAAGACTGCAAGCTGGCGCAGAAGAGATTACTAAGTTACAACTTGCTTGCCCGTTAGCTTTCCAATTGTTCCCAAGCTCAGTTTACAACGCAATGCGTATGTTTGGACAGGATACACTTACTGGTGCCAAGAAACCATCTGATGTTGGAGCAGTTTTGAATCCCTTGCAGAAAGAATATATACAGTCCAAACAGAATTAATAAATAAGTAAGTCTCTTTATATTATATAGGGGAGGTAATACTCCCCTATATATTTAAAATACTTTACATCCGAGGAGGTCGACAAAGATGAATGGGAAAAGGCCATCAGTCCACTATAAGAAGGTATGGGCCAGAGTAGGTATATTAATGGCTCTGCCTGCGATCTTATCTGTAGTGATTTTTGTATTTACGCCTTTATTTATGAATATTGGGTATTCATTGACTGACTACAGTGTTTCCAGCACTGTTCCCAGATTTATCGGATTAGCAAATTTTAAAAATATTATTAATGATATGAACTTTAAGCTGATAATGACAAATACAATTAAACTTGCCTTATTATATGTTTTAGGTCTGAATACTCTTGCAATCCTTGTTTCCGTATTAATTGTGCAAGTAGGGAAGAAATTAGGCAATTTTGTAAAGTCTGTGCTTTACTTCCCCTGCCTGCTGGCAATGGTGGTTGTAGGATTTATCTGGAGAATTCTTTTTAATTATACTAATGGAATAATTAACAAAGCATTAATGTTAATAGGAGTCCCTGAAAACCTTATACCAGAATGGCTAGGGGATCCCAAGATGATTATTTATTCCATAGGAATTACGATAATATGGTATGCTTTGGGTTATTATGTAGTTATCTATTATGCAGGCCTCATGTCAATTCCTGTAGAACTTTATGAAGTTTCAAATATTGAAGGGGCAAATAAATGGCAGGAATTCTTATATGTAACTTTACCGCTCCTGGCACCTTCAATTACAATTAATGTTGTTTTAACAAGTATGGCTATTATAGGTTCCTTTGACCTCCCATATACCTTGACAAACGGCGGTGGACCAGGAAAGTTTGGAACAACACTTCCTGTATGGATATATCAGACATACTTCCATGATTACCAGTATGGTAAAGCCATAGCACAGGCAGCAATGTTAACAGGAGTTGCAGTAATCATAGCAGCTATTGAACTTAAGATCCTACTCAAGAGGGAGGTGCGTACATAATGGCTAAAAATAAAAACAAGATAAAAGACAAGCACCTACTGACAACTATATTTTTATTGGTTTACTCAGCTTTAACAGCCGTTCCGCTTGTAATTGCGATCATCAATGCTTTCAAGCCAAGGGAAGAAATAATGTTTAGGCCTCTTCAGATTAATTTTTCGACCCTTACACTGGATGGTATTAAAAATGCATTTGATTTAATGAATTATCCTCAAGCTATCATGAATAATATTATAGTGCTTGTTATAAGTTTGACTATAATGATTGTTTTTGGCTCATTAATGGGTTTTGCAGTTGCAGTAGTTGATACAAAAGTATTAAAAACAATGTATCTAATTACTATACTAGTAATTACCATACCATTTCAGTCAATTATGATACCTATAGTAATATTGCTGAAGAAGTTGAATCTGCTAAATTCTTATTTTGGAACCTGCATGATTTTTGTTGCCACATCAATGTCAATCGTTGTATTCTTATATACTGGTTTTATGAGGTCAATACCAAAAGAGCTTAGTGAAGCCGCTATTGTTGATGGCTGTGGAATATTTAAGACTTATGTTACAATTTACATGCCTTTGTTGAAGACTATTACAGGTACAGTAATTATAATACGTGGACAATCTATTTGGAACGATCTTATTGTTGCTATGATAACACTTACTGATGCAAGAATGTTTACGATGGTTTATCGACTATACACATTTGTTTCAAATAAATTTAATAGATGGGATCTTGTATTTTCAGCGGCACTGTTAGTAAGTACACCAGTAATAATTCTGTTTATATTCATGCAGAAAGCTTTCGTGCAAGGTGTTGTTTCAGGTGCTGTTAAAGGTTAAATATAAAATATAAAAAAACCCTTTCTATGTGGTGGAAAGGGTTTTTTTATATGCAAAATTTTTTTGAAAAATATATCTTGTGCAATATGAAAAAAGTAATATAATATAAGTGTATAAGACACTAGTACATATCAGAGAATATAAAAATTAAGGAGTATATACATATTAATGAGCCGGTTTGAGACAATTGGAAAATCAAAGCAGTTTTATGAATTCCTGAAAAATGAGATAATGAGCGGTGAGTATAAACCGGGAGAAAAATTTCCCTCTATACGTAATCTTGCAGAAAAATATGGCATAAGCAAAATTACAGTAAATTCAGTAATCTCTAACCTGGTCAATGAGGGTTTATTATATGTTGAGCAGGGGAAAGGCACTTTTGTTGCTCATAAAAACAATCTCACAGGACAGAGTAAGAGAATCATAGGCGTTATGCTAATTGATTTCAGCCTGGAGAATAATGTTGAAGCCCTAATGTTTAACAGCATTCAGAAAGAATTGAAAGATAACTATTTTTTAGTACCTTATAACTCATTTAATAAAAGCAGTAATTTTTATAAAGGCTTAAAGGGTTTTATTGATCTTGAAGTGGATGGCATGATACTGGTTCCGCCCACTCCGGAAGATTATGACGAAGGGGAAATAAGGAAGATAGTAAATAAAAACATATCAACCGTCATAATAAACAGGGAGATTTCTTCTATAAAAGCAGATTATTTGTATGTGGATTTCACTGAAAGTGTATACCTGGGAACCAGAACAATGCTGGACAGGGGTAAAGAAAAAATAGCATTGATTCTGAATAACAGTCCCAGTGTAGACAGACGTATTTATGAAGGCTATGAGAGGGCACATCTTGAAAAGAATTTAGAAATTGACCGTAATATGGTCAAAAACTGGCCTGATGAAATTGAGATTAGAGAACAGGACCTGGAGGAATTTGTAAGGTCCATAGACGGCTTAATAGGCAGTGATTATATAATTCACAAGTTCAGGAAAGCAATTAATAATGTTGACAAGAGAATACCTGAGGATATATCAATACTTGGAATTAATGACACTATATATTCTAAGTTCATGACACCGCCACTTACAGCTGTTGCCTATCCTTCAGAAAAGGTAGGGGTTGAAGCCCTGAGGCTTCTTATGGACCAGATAGAAAATGGAAGAAAAGAAAATGTGAAAAAGTCAATAAAGCCTGAACTAATATATAGATTAAGTTTATAAATATAACAAAGCCTGGTGGCAGAAATTTTCTTAAGGGTGAAATTTTCTGCCATCAAGTTATTACCAGTATAGGGAGGGGATAACATATGACTGAAAGAGAAAGATTATTAAAAGTATTAAACAGGGAAACACCTGACAGAGTACCGTGGTTTGCAGACCTGGGACACTGGTACAGAGCCGAGGCAGGGACAATGTGGAACCTGTTCACTATCAGCAACAGAACAAAAGAAATTGTTGATCTTCACAGGGAAGTGAAGGCAGGATGGTACGTGGAGGTAGGCAGCCTTTTTGAAGAATATTATGAAGACGGGGTTTCAAGGATTAGAGAACTTGAAGGGGATATTGCGGTAGAAAGGTACGTTACTCCAATAGGCGAAATCCGCATGGAGAGAAAGTGGAATCCAATCAGTTATTCCTGGGATATATCCAAGCTGATGGTTGAAACTCCGGAAGATCTTAAAATATTGACTTACGCAGTAGAAAGAAGAAAATTCAGACCTAAATACGAGAATTGGAAACTGATTGAGGAAATTGGAGGAGATGTAGGTTTAGGATTCCCAAGCCTTGGATATACGGGCCTTGGCTCGCTTATTTCCTATTATATGGGAGTACAAAATACAATATATGCTATCTATGATGAACCTGAACTGGTAGAAAAGTATATCAGGACATATAATGAAAAACATCTGGAAGCGGTTGATATATGCTGCGGTTCTGAAGCTCCTCATTTTATATTTGGAGACAATCTGTCAAGCGATGTCCAGCCCCCGGAAATTTTCAGAAGATTCAGCTTTAATCATTACAAGAATATTGCAGACCGTATGCATAAGGCAGGAAAAACTGTATCGGCCCATTTAGACGGTATGCTAAATAATATAATCGGAGTAGTTGCGGAAGCGGGTATAGATGTGGCTGACGCATGCACCCCGAAACCTACGGGTGACCTTACACCCATTGAAATGAGAAAACAAGCCGGAAATGATATGGTACTTTTCGGAGGCATATCTCCTTGCATGTGGCTTCCTGAAACCAGTGAAAAAGACTTTATTGCCCATGTCAGGGAATGGCTGGACTTGAGAAAGATAAGCAGCAGACTGGTGCAGTCAGCCGGTGACCAGGTACCTCCGGGAACAAAATTAAGCAGGATTAAGCTAGTCCATGACATTGTAGAAGAATACGGGAGATATTAGCAACCTCTATATTACATACATCAATTAAGTTCCCACTTTAAACTAATTACTTCTTGATGCATGATCTAATATGGTTTTGTCCAACCTGTTGCGAGGCTTCTTATAAACATATGCCTTAAGCCGGAACAACAGGTTGGCTTAATTTTGGATTAATTTCTATTGCAGTTTTATTTGTTTTATCAGGGTTTCTTTCTGGGTGAAAGCTGACAGATTATGATGCTAGCCTTAACTACTATATTGACAATGAATGGTTTTTAAGTTAATTTATAAATAGATGTATAGACAACTATAACACATACATATTTTTTTGTTTTTGAGTTAAATAGACAGGAAGTTTCTTCAGAGTGGTTTATATTAATATGCTATCATTAAATTTTGGGAGGAAAGATTAGAATGAATAAAGATTATGAAGTAATTGTTGCCGGAGGAGGTACAGCAGGTGTTATTACGGCTACAGCAGCGGCCAGAAATGGCGCAAAAACCCTGGTGATTGAAAGATTTGGCCATCTTGGAGGAACAGCAGTATACGGCATTCCTTTTCTTGGGATGTACGATGGTTGTGACAATAAAGTAAATGCAGGTATTGCGCAGGAACTCATTGACAGAATGAAAGAAGAAGGCGGGTGCCTGGAGGCATGTTTTGGGGCTACCTGGATGGATGAAAGATACCGTTTCTCCCTTGTACCTTTTGAACCTGAAGTATATAAGTATGTGGCCCAGGAAATGCTGTTAGAGGCAGGCTGTGACATACTTTTCTATACAATGGTAACCGGTGTAATTGTTGAAGGGGATGTCTTAAAAGGTATTGAAGTATTCAATAAGTCAGGAAAGGAAACCTATGCCGCAAAAGTTTTCATAGACTGTACCGGTGATGCGGATATTGCCTACATGTGCAATGTTCCTATGCAGCCCAAGGAACGTATACAGAATTCTTCTATCCTTTTCAAGATGGGTAACGTTGATATGAATAAATTCCTTGAAGCTTTGAAAAATGGACAGGGCATTACAGGCTGGAAGGAATGGCACAACAGAGTTATTATAGGGAAAAAATTAAATTCTGATAATGTGGGGCCAATACACCTGGCAGGACATTTTGTGGGTAAAAACGGAAAAGAAATAACCTTTACTGCAGTCTCGCTAATTGAAGATGAAGTATATATAAATGCCACAAGGACAGTTAATGTTGATTCAACAAATGCATTGAGCCTGACACAAGGAGAGATATCAGAACGCAGGAATGTTCATGACATAGTAAATATACTGAAAGAATCAGTTCCAGGATTCGAAAAATCCCACCTGATAAACTCTTCTCCCATAGGCATAAGGGAGAGCAGGAATATAGTCGGAGAGTATACACTGCAAAAAGAGGATGTACTATCAGGAAAGCAGTTTGAGGATTCTGTTGCAAGAGGCTCCTATCCAATTGATATTCACGATCCAAAGGGCGGGAGGACCAGTTTCCAGTTTATTAAAAACGGAGGATCCTACAGCATACCTTATAGGTGCTTAATACCTAAGGGATTCAAGAACCTGTTGGTTGCAGGAAGATGCCTGTCCGCCACTCATGAAGCAGTAGGAACTGCCAGAATAATGGGGGCATGCATGGCTCAGGGGCAGGCTGCAGGAACTGCTGCCGCGCTTGCGGTAAAGAGCGGTGTTAACCCTTCTTCATTGGACGTATCAGTTTTGCAGGATACTTTAATCAAGCAAAAAGCGTTGATTTAACCAGGCATCAGGAAGTCTCCCGTTTCTTTTAGCGGGAGCTGAATTGATGCAAATTATAATAACAAGGTTTTCAGTGGGGGATTGCAAGCCCTCCACTGAATCCCCAAGCGAAGCATAAAAAAGTTAGAGGAAGTGGCAAATACATGTTAGATTCCCTATTGGAAAAGATTCCGGCTTATTTACGCATTAAAATATATATAAAAGATAAAATTGATAAAGGAGAATGGGCACCACACAGCAAGCTCCCAAAAGAAGAAGAGCTATGCGCCCTGTTCAATGTGGCAAGAGGGACTGTCCGTCAGGCTTTAAATGAGCTGGTAAATGAGGGGGCAATATATAAAATTCATGGCAAGGGCAGCTTTGTAAAGCCGATCGGTTATGTGCATGAAATAGACAGTACAAGATTCGTATCATTTCTCGAGGATCTTACTGAAAAGGGAATTAATTTTAATACAGAATTATTGGGAATGGATATTGTTTCACCTGATGAACAGATAAAGAGCCACTTGAACCTAAGAGACAACAATGAAAAAATATATAAGATTAAACGTCTGAGAAGAATAGGAGACAAGGCTGCAATGTACTCTATAAATCACATTCCCTGCAGCCTGTGTCCCGGTTTTGTTATAAATGAAAGCAACCTGTCATCACTTTACAACCAATTAAAGATTCACTGCAATATTCAAATTGACATAGGTATGCGTATTTTCAATGCAGTTGCCGCCACCAAAGAGTTGTCACAACTTTTAGAGGTTGAAGAAGGATATCCCTTAATGTACGTTGAGCAGATTGTATATGACAATTCAGGACGGTGCATTGATTGTGCATATATTTGGCTGCGAAGCGACATAATCAAGTTTTCCATTACCATGAAAAAAAGAAAATAGGCAGATTCATGCTTTCTTTCCTACAGGGGCTATGTATATCACAAAACAATCCTGTCCATCCAGGCCAAGAACATTATTAATGACATCATCATCATAAGCCGCAATTGCGCAAGCACCGGCGCCTATGCTCTCTGACGCAAGATACAGGTTCTGGCATACATGCCCTGCATCCAGAAACAAATAGCGGTATCCTCTTTCTACATAACGCCAGGTCATTCTGTGAGTTACTGCCACCCAAATGAATGTTACAGCACTAAGACCTGCAAAACCCTGGCCTAGACATCCTGCAACTACTTTATCCTTAATGTCCGGAGAAAGGTCGATCTCAATTAACTTGTTCTCAAGAGCAAGATATCTGTATAATCCCGGTTTCAACCCCTCAACATTATTAATTAAGAGATAAGTTTCAAAAGCATGTCTTGCCCCTGCAGAAGGCACTGTCCTGAAAGTGGCTCTTGTATCCACAACCTTCTTCACACCCTGGGTGCACCAGAGGAGATAAGACAGTTCTTCAATGGATAAGGGGACAGAGGAATAATTCCTCAGGCTTTTTCTTTGGTTTATCGCGTCTTTTAATGGCAAATTGCCAATGTTAAGAGATTTGGGATCAGGCAGAGGAATCAGTTTTTTCGTAATATCATACTCAAGTTCCAAAGGAGGCTGTTTTAAATTCTTTGATTGAGCAGATTCATCCAAATGCTGGTATTTTGTGTATTCTAGAAAATACTTACCAATATCTTTCATAATGCCCTCCTGATAATATCTTATTATTCCTGTTATTAAGTTGGCAATTTATTATTTTTATTATACTACAGTTAAGTAATTTATAAAGTTTTGGTAAAAAAATGATGATTATTAAGAGATAGATAGGTATTGTTTTTGATTAAATTTTTATCATTAGTATAAAAAAATGTAAAATTAAGAAGGAATTTCTCATTTTATATAGAATATGTCAACTAAGGTACATTCAACTAAAAGCTTACCCATAATTAATCATTGTTAATAAGGCGATTCATGAACATCTTAGTCAAGTTATTTAAACTCAAGTGTATAACGGAGGAGTAATATGCAAATAAAACTTAGTTTTTCCAGTGAAAAAGATATTATTCTGCCAATCCACTACAACAACCTGATACAAGCGTTTATATATAACAACATTGATAAGAGGTTGGCTGCTTTTCTGCATGAATATGGATACATATCAAACGGCAGAAGTTTTAAACTATTCTCTTTCTCCAACATACTTTGTAAAGGAAAAAAAGAGGAACAAAGCTTTAGCTTTGGAAAGAAGATAGAATTTGTTGTTGCTTCTCCCCTGGAGTACTTTTGTAAGTCAATAGCTAATTATATGCTGCAAAGGGACATCTTATATCTTGGACAAAACTATATAAAAACTGAACAGATGCAAGTAATTAACAAGAAAATCGAAAAAGATGAAATTGTGATCAAGACTTTATCTCCAATTGTCGCCTATAGTACTTTAATCAGGCCGGACGGGCGCAAATATACATGCTATTTTAGGCCTGAAGAATCCGACTTCAGCAGGATTATTACCGAGAATCTGGTAAAAAAATATAATGTTTTAAGTAACGATAATCTGGTTGCATATGATTGGATTAGTTTTACTCCAGTAGGACGGGCAAGACAAAACTTAGTTTATTATAAAGATACTGTAATAAAGGGAGCAACAGGAAAGTTTATTGTGAAAGGAGATAAGAAATTATTGCAAGTAGGCATTGACACTGGATTTGGAAGTAAAAACAGCCAGGGATTTGGATGTGTGGAAATAGTATAGGAAAGGGGGGGAAATATGGAATATAGAATAAGTGTTAGAAATAACTGGTGGTTTGATGCCGGAATTGTAGGCTTATATTATATTGCGAGCAGGCTTATAAAGGATGAAAAATGTGAAAATATTTGTCTTGCATTTGACTCAGATAGTCTAGTCATTCAAGGAGAAAATGAAGAAAAAATCAGGGAGTTTTTACAGCATTGTTACGATAATTTGGCTTTTTCGTATTGGAATGTATCTACCAAATCCCAGAAAGAAAAGCTTGAATTAGTCGTTTATAATCAGAAAACAGGAGAATTGTCATTAGCACCAAGAAGAAACCCAACTCCAGTTGTAGGTATGTTTGTTAAAGGAAGTAGTTGGAAAGCTGAATATATAAATTACGATAATATCATGGATAAATCTTTAAAAACTAGGGTAGATAATTATTTAAAAGAAACAGGGAGATCTCTATGGGGTAAAAAGAAAGCTCTACTACTCACTTTGCCTGAATGCCATCCAAAAATTAAAATATTGCCAAAAGAAAACATTAAAAGACAAACAACTTGTTCAGTATGTGGAAAATTGAGTAGTAACTGCAATGAAATATCTCAACCATCTTTTTTCTTATTTGCTAGTAAAAACGCAACTCAATCATTTCATACTCAAGGTAATAAACCAGCAAAAATATGTTGGGAATGTGAACTTATATCTAAATTTACCATGGAGACAATCAATTATAGGAAGGATGGATCAAGTTTATCTATATTACTTTTAAATTCGCCGAATTTAGAACATAACATTAATTGTCAAAAAAAAATCGGTTGTAGTTCAGTTTTGCGTGGAATAGATGAGGAATATTTTTATAAAAATATTGGATTAAATCCTGAGGGCTTAATTAGTAAAGCAAAAATGTCCTATGAGCTACTGTGGGCTTATTTTGTTGATTCATACAATGTTCTAAAGAGTAATTCCATTGATATTGAACAAAATGGAAGCAACTTATTTTATGGATTTATAGAAGATATAATAACTGCACCCATTGAGATAATAGTTTTAGTGCTAGATGAAAAAGGTCAAACATTTTTTACTAAAGAAATGATTTATTACAATGATGTTTGTTATGCATATAGACTGATAACACATTTTTTAGAAAAAGGAGTGGATATAAAGAAATTCTACAATTCCCTTTACGAAACAGATTCAAATGGGAACTTATTACCTTCTAGAAACAAAATATTAAGGAAAATATTAAATCGACATTGTATACTCTCTGATATCGAAGGCATAACGATTAGGAAGTCATTAAATAATGAATTTATCAATGTATCAAGCCTACTGAATCCATTAATAGAATATTATTTAATAATAAAGGAGGATATCATGAATAGGGATCAAATTGAGGTCGCTGTAAATCTTGGTAAACAAATAATATATCAGCCTTATGTTGCTTCAGGTGAAAATGAAGAGATCCTAAAAAAAATAAAAGGCGATTTGTATATGTTAAGAAAATCTCGTACAGTAACGGATTTTATTACACAAATAAATACACTTCAATTTAGATATGGAATTTCAGTTTCTAACAAGATTTTGGAAGGTATATTGAATGAGGTACCATTTGAAGATTTTAAAGCATATTGCATTATGGGTGCATTAAATAACTATAATTATTATTTTAATAAGAAGAAGGAGGATAAAAAAGATGAATAAAGCAAAGGCATTAACTATTACATACTTAACTAAAGCAAATTATGCATCTTTGAACGGGTCTGATAAGGAAATTGATAATATTTCTAGTATTAAAAAAATTAGGAAGGATGATGGTAAAGATTATCCCTATTGTTCTTCTCAAGCTATAAGAAGAGCATTAAGAGAG
The DNA here is from genome assembly GCA_012840395.1 of Clostridiaceae bacterium. Lineage (NCBI taxonomy): Bacteria > Bacillati > Bacillota > Clostridia > Eubacteriales > Clostridiaceae > Clostridiaceae bacterium. The sequence goes on from DULL01000059.1 coordinate 12,032, forward strand.
CAATTAGCAGTCATGGGATTTGATTTATCTGAAGGAGTAGCAGGAGAACAGGAAAAAGGTGCAGCTACTACAAAGTGCGAGCCACAAAAGTATATTGACGATGATTTATTTGGATTTATGAATGCTTCAACGACAAACACGATCAAAAGAACAAGTCCGGTTAGAGTATCTCCACTTATTGCATTAACTCCATATTTAGGAGAACTTGATTTTGCAACAAATTATATGTCAGTAGGTGTTGGAGGAAACCCAAATATCTTTGAAACAGAAATTCATTCTGGTTATTATTGTGGCACAATTTTAATAGAACTGGATAGAATCGGTGTGAAATCAATAGGAGATAAATATGAGCTGAATCTAAAAAAAGAAGAAAAAGCTAAAAGAGTAATAGCTTTAGTCAATGCTATACAAAATTTGTGGACTGTAGGCAGACAGAGTAGGTTTTTATCTGACATCTCTCCTAAATTTGTTTGTGCTGCATTGATGTCTGTTAAAAATCCAATTTTTATGGAAAGTATAAAAATTAATGGTAAAGGAGGAATAAACATAGAACTAATAGATAATACAATTAAAGACTTTGAAAGCCAAATAATCTATCACGTAATAGGAGAAAGAAAAGGATTCTTCGATAAAGATACAGATAAATATGTATCTTTAGGAGAATGTTTTAAAACTATTCGGAATTGGGTTTATGAAACTTATGAAATTAAAATGCAGGAAGTGGAATAACTATGAAAGGGATGATTATATCACTTTATGCAATGACAGCTTCCTTCAGAGATCCTAACATGCATTTATATCAAGAAACAATGTTTATTCCAACACCTACATCTATTATAGGAATATCTGGAGCAGCTTTAGGGCTAAAATTAAAAGATGCATTGGAATATTTCAAAAATAACAATATTGCCGTGGGATCTATTTCAAAAAGTAACGGAATGGGAAAAGATTTATGGAATTATTCAAAGTTAACAAGCAGTCAAGTAAAGAAAGATATAGTTGTAAGAGAGTTTATTTATGATGTGAATGTAGATATTTTTATTGCTTCTGATAATATTAGTATAGTTAATGAGCTATATGAAGCCTTTAAAGATCCTGTATATGCACTGACTCTAGGTAACAGTGACGATCTTGTAAAAATATCTAATATTGAAATTTGTGATGAGATTTTAATGACTGAAAGTAAAAATTTAAAAAATACTTGGGTTATAGGTAACCACATGAGCAATTTTGAACTTGATTGGGATAAAGTAAAAATATTACCCACTAAATCAATCATAAGACCACCTGTTATTAAGAACTTACCAGTGGATTTCAAATTTAATGAAAATGATGAACGGGAGGCTACTAGGTTTAGCAAATTTACTTTTTTAGAATCTACTTATTTATTAAAGACTCCAATATCTGTTTATGTATTTAATGATAAATATGTTCCATTATTTACTTTTAGTAAATCATGACGAGGTGTTGTTATGTATTATGCTAAACCTGAGGAGGGATATAAGGGAAGTTATGAGTATCACATAAAAAAATGTATGAATATTTTCTATGATGAATTTTATAGAAAAAGAGATATTTTTCTTAAAATAATGCATTATTTAGGTTATGATATAGATGCGTTTGAAAGAAATGTAAATTTTGCAGTATCAATGCATGATTTGGGAAAATTATCCTGTATTTTTCAAGAACAGATGAAAAAGACAATAAAAAAAGAAAAAAATATTAAATATTTTAGACATGAACTACTATCATTTATTTATATGATATTAGCAACTCAAAAGTATCTTAAGAATAGCAATAAAGAATTTCCGTACCATTATTATTCAGTACTATCTCATCATAAGAAACTTGATATAAATTTAAATGAGTTTTATAGAGAAATGAATAAGATAAAGGAGTGGCCTAGGTTAACAGATGAAGAGTTTAGATATGGACTAAGTTTAGCTATAAAATTTAGCAAACAAAAGTATGATCTTATAAATAAATTAGGAAACTACATACCTACAAAAGCAGACGTTATAAAATTTTTTGAGTATTATTTAAAAGAATCATCACTAGTGCGGTTAAAAGTAGATAGATCAAAAATAAGACTATTATACACACTTTGTAAAGGGATTCTGCAATATTGTGATTGGATTGCTTCTTCAGATAAAATGCCATTACATCAATTAATGAGTCAAAACGAACTGATTGACAAGATCAAGCAAAAGGTTGAATCCGAAGGACATCAATATTCTGAGAGAAAGTTTCATAAAGATTGTGCTATGGCTGTTAATAATATTATAGCAATAGCCCCAACCGGATCAGGAAAGACAGAAGCCTCTCTCCTTTGGGCAGTCAAGTATAATAATTGTAAAATAATATTTCTTATGCCAACTACAGTGACTTCAAACAGTATTTATAAAAGATTAGCAAAATCATATTTTGGAGATGAATATTGTGGCTTAACGCATTCAAACTCAGAATTATATTTTGCAATTAATGATGAAATTAAAACTCAAAACAGTCCTAAAATGAGATTTGAATTATTGCAACATAGGGCTTTTATAGCGCCAGTCATGGTTTCAACTGTAGATCAGCTATTAACAAGTGGATTCAATTTAGGATTTTGGTGTTTAAAAGAATATGCTCTTGTAGGTAGTTCTATTATTATTGATGAAATCCAAGCATATGATACTTTTACTTTAGGCCTAATTACAGAATTAATAAAAAAGATTAAAATACTTCAGGGTCGTGTCATGATAATGAGTGCTACAATGCCTAATTTCTTACTAGAACATTTTAGTAAATTACTAAGTATAGAATCACCAATTATTGCAACAGAATTTATGTATAGAAAACATAATAAATGGAAATTTATAGATGGTCAACTATGGGATATTGTTGATGAAATAAAAAACTATATTGATAAATGTAAAAAAGTTGCAGTAATAGTAAATACTATTGAAACTGCAAAAAAGCTGTACAATGAAATGTCTAATGATTATAATGTACTCTGCTTACATTCTGAATTCACTATGAAAGATAGGATAGAAAAAGAAAACTTATTGGAGAAAAATAATAATTATGATCTAGTAATATCAACTCAGGTGATAGAGGTATCTTTAGATATTAATTTTAACATAATATTTTCCGAGTGCGCTCCTATTGATAGCCTAGTACAAAGAGCTGGCAGGTGTAATAGACGAGGTGAATATGATGATTCAGAATTTATTGTCTTTGATTATTCTGATATATCTGAAAAGTATATATATAAATCAGATATTCTTAAAAAGACTAAAGAGGTAGTTAGAAAAAATCAGAGATATTTGTCAGAGTATGAAATTATGGAAATGGTAAATGAAGTATATTCTGATTTTAACATGTATGATGATGCTTTTAATGAAGCGGTAAAAATTTATAATAGAATCGCTAATGAAGAAATAATACTTGATTTACAATATGATGAAGAAAAACTAAAAACAAGATTAATTAATAATACTAAAGTATCTATTATTCCATATGAATTCAAAGATAAAGTAGAGGGATTATATAATAATAATCAATATGCACAGATAGCATTATATGAAGTACCTGTTAATATTGGTAGGTTCAAAAAATATATTATAAAGAATTACTGTGAAAATATCTATAATCTGCCTATTTATACAATTAAATATAACGATGAAATTGGAATTATTTATAATGATGAAACAATAGAATTTATCTAGAGGTATGCCTATGGAAGTTAATGGAACTTTGATGTGGTACTACTCAATTTGCAAAAGAGAAGTATGGTTAATAAGCAGAAATATTACTCCTGACGAAAGAGATACAAATATCGATATTGGAAGATTTATTAGTGAAACAACTTATGGAAGGAATAAGAAAGAAATAGAATTTGGGAATGTAAAGTTTGATGTATTATTACAAGCAAAAAACGAACTGGTAATTGGTGAGACAAAAAAAAGTTCCAAGTTTCAGGAGGCTTCTGCTATGCAGCTTTTATATTACCTCAGGATATTGAAAAAAGCAGGTATTAATGCTAGGGGCGTTTTACTTTATCCAGAGGAGAAAAAAAGAGTTGAAGTAGAATTAACAGAAGAAAAAATACAGATGCTTGATAAGATGGAAAGAGAAATTGCTTCGATTATTAAGTGTGATACATCTCCTCCGGTAATTAAAAACAGATACTGCAAAACCTGCGGATATAGAGAATATTGCTATGCTTAAGGAGGTTAAGCATTGAAAAGAGAATTATATGTTTTTAATAATGGAGATATCAGAAGAAAGGACAATACAATTCTCTTCGAAACAGAAAATGAGAAAAAATATGTTCCTGTGGAAGAAATTAATAATATATGGATTTTTGGAGAAGTAACCATTAATAAATCATTGCTTGATTTTCTATCACAAAAAGAAATATGCTTGCATTTTTTTAATTATTACGGATACTATAGTGGAAGTTACTATCCAAGAGAACATCTAAATTCAGGATTTGTAATACTTAAGCAAGCAGAACACTATCTTGACTTGAGTAAAAGGATGGTTATCGCAAAGGAAATTACAATGACTGCAGCCAAGAATATAATAGTAATATTAAAATATTATAATTCAAGAGGAGTAGAATTGGAGGAGAAAATTGAAAGCATAACAAGGAAACTTAAAAAAATGGAAGAAATTAATACTATTGAACAACTTATGGCTCTCGAGGGAAATATTCGAGATGAATATTATGAATGCTTTAACTATATTTTAAAAAATAATGACTTTAAATTTACTGTCAGAAGCAAAAGATCTCCACTTGATAATATTAACTCGTTGATAAGTTTTGGTAATTCTTTACTTTATACAACGATTCTCGGTGAAATATATCAGACCCAATTGGATCCAAGAATAGGGTATCTTCATTCAACTAATGAAAGGAGATTTACATTAAATCTTGATATTGCAGAAATATTCAAACCTATAATTGTTGATAGAACAATATTCACATTAATTAATAGGGGAGTTATTACGCATAAAGATTTTGAAAAAAGTTTTAATGGTATATTAATTACTGAAAATGGGAGAAAGAAATTTATTCAGGAGTATACTAACAAACTTGATGCTGTAATTAAACATCCCCATTTAAATGTAAACGTTAGTTATAAAAGGTTAATCAGGTTAGAGTTATATAAAATACAAAAGCACATAACAGAAAATAGTGAATATAAGGGCTTTGTAGCGGGGTGGTAATATGTTTGTAATACTATTCTATGATTTTGGAGAAAAGAGGGTTGGAAAGGCACTGAAGATATGCAGGAAGTATTTAAATTGGATTCAAAATTCAGTGTTTGAAGGAGAAATTACTCAGGCAAATTTAAAAAAACTGAAATATGAATTAACATCCATAATGAATAAAAAAGAAGATTCATTAATTATATATGACTTTGCAAATATGAGATATTCTAACAGAGAAGTAATAGGTGTTGAAAAAAATCCTCATTCAATTTTCCTATAAATTCAATTCTTTTATAAATTCTTATCGACCTCCTATAGAGTAAAAAATCCAGGACATCGATATTTTTACAACCAACGATTTTAGCAGATTTTAACTTAGACTATACTATTTTCATGAAATATGATAATATAAAAATCAAGTGATGTTACTGTATTCACGGGTACCGAGACTACCTATAAGGAATTGAAACCTACAATACGCTTTGCAATTTCCTGTGATACCAATTCGTACCGAGACTACCTATAAGGAATTGAAACACAGTACAGGGATAACTTCACAACGCTTTCCATTTTGTACCGAGACTACCTATAAGGAATTGAAACATGCGAACTAACAAGGACCGGGATGGGTCCTTTTGGTACCGAGACTACCTATAAGGAATTGAAACATATGTCAGATTCAAAATCAGAGTCTATTGGTGACGTACCGAGACTACCTATAAGGAATTGAAACTTATATACTAAACGTTTCGTTTAGTCAACCCCTAAAGTACCGAGACTACCTATAAGGAATTGAAACTACTCTACAGAAATGGCAAGCCTTACTATTTCACAGGTACCGAGACTACCTATAAGGAATTGAAACTTCCTCTACCTGAGCAGATTTTAAATCCAGATAATGTACCGAGACTACCTATAAGGAATTGAAACTTTATACATACGAGAAAGTTATATGATAGTTATGATAGTACCGAGACTACCTATAAGGAATTGAAACTAATACGGGGGTGCAAATTACAAAGTAGGGGGGTTTGGTACCGAGACTACCTATAAGGAATTGAAACCTTGCAGACAGTAGCATAACGCTGAATCATGGTATGTACCGAGACTACCTATAAGGAATTGAAACTTTTCTTGTTATATCTCACTATTATATATATATATAGTACCGAGACTACCTATAAGGAATTGAAACTGGAACCATATAGTGCCATCTCCATCAAAAACGCCGTACCGAGACTACCTATAAGGAATTGAAACAGGAACCGCTAAACGAAGTTTCGGCCTATTGGCTTGGTACCGAGACTACCTATAAGGAATTGAAACAAGATGGCTGAGACAAAAGTTAAAAAGGCCCTTCGGTACCGAGACTACCTATAAGGAATTGAAACTTAGCAAATCCGTCCTTTGAGACAGGCGATTTTACGTACCGAGACTACCTATAAGGAATTGAAACCCATTTGCGAAGAATGGGATAACTATGAAGCATTTCGTACCGAGACTACCTATAAGGAATTGAAACGAGCCGGAGGAGAGTGAGGGTGAGGAAGAATGAAAGTACCGAGACTACCTATAAGGAATTGAAACATTGCTCGTCGACTTCTTCTCCTGTCTTCTCCACAGTACCGAGACTACCTATAAGGAATTGAAACAAGGCTACATTGAGCAGCAAGCCGCAGAAGGATTGGGTACCGAGACTACCTATAAGGAATTGAAACTTATATTGTCAATATAAATTTTTTAATGTTAAGCAAAGTACCGAGACTACCTATAAGGAATTGAAACAAATAGTCTTGTCATGATTATAGTGTCAATGTTCTTCCGTACCGAGACTACCTATAAGGAATTGAAACTTGTACTCGAAAACATAGCCGCTGTATTCATAATGGTACCGAGACTACCTATAAGGAATTGAAACACAATATAAAAAAGCTATGATACAATCATAATATAAAGTACCGAGACTACCTATAAGGAATTGAAACATTGTTTTCCTGCAAAACTGAACCCCTGGCATGGACTGTACCGAGACTACCTATAAGGAATTGAAACTATATTTTCTCAGCCCTTTCAAGAGCAACCTGACCACGTACCGAGACTACCTATAAGGAATTGAAACACGAAATCATCGAAGAAGATAGCCGGAACGTGCCTCCTGTACCGAGACTACCTATAAGGAATTGAAACGCGCAGATGAGCGCAAATGCATACCTTCACCTTCACCGTACCGAGACTACCTATAAGGAATTGAAACTGGGATATTATGATTGATGCTGCATTTTGTAGCACCGTACCGAGACTACCTATAAGGAATTGAAACTCACCCATCAAACTACACCTCCAATATCATCAAATAGTACCGAGACTACCTATAAGGAATTGAAACAAAACAGCGTACCCGAATTTTTACAAAGATTTAAGTACCGAGACTACCTATAAGGAATTGAAACGAGTGCAAAACCACTTCTGTACTAAACCGGGCAAAGTACCGAGACTACCTATAAGGAATTGAAACTGCCTCACCTTCATAAAATAGCCTTGACCCTTTCAGGTACCGAGACTACCTATAAGGAATTGAAACCTGATAATTCGGCTTATAAATTCATTGAAAACATCATGTACCGAGACTACCTATAAGGAATTGAAACTCAGATAAAAATAATTGAAAGTTGAACTTTTTAGAGTACCGAGACTACCTATAAGGAATTGAAACTTATATAGTCAATACTGTATATCCCCCCATGTTTAGTACCGAGACTACCTATAAGGAATTGAAACTTGAATATTCTAATCATTTTATTAGCTGTTACCCGTACCGAGACTACCTATAAGGAATTGAAACAAGATTTGTAAACATACCCGGCATAGCATATACTCAGTACCGAGACTACCTATAAGGAATTGAAACGTGCGTTGTTCGCCTACAACTTGCACTGGCTTAGTGTACCGAGACTACCTATAAGGAATTGAAACCAAGTTAAACAGGTTCTATTTTGTGGATTATAGTAGCGTACCGAGACTACCTATAAGGAATTGAAACCAAGGACGGGCGTATCTATTTTGAACTGGACATACCCGTACCGAGACTACCTATAAGGAATTGAAACCCGGAGTTGCACATCTTGGACCTGCCACGGTCGGTGGTACCGAGACTACCTATAAGGAATTGAAACCATATCATTATGAAGTTGACGGAAAGCCATATCTTGTACCGAGACTACCTATAAGGAATTGAAACATAATAGCATCTGCCGCCTTTTTGACCGCCTCATCGTACCGAGACTACCTATAAGGAATTGAAACATAATCAGATCAGGATCTGTGCCTTCACTCAGGCGTAGGTACCGAGACTACCTATAAGGAATTGAAACCAGGTCTGCACCCGCGACAGCATTGCAAACGCTTTACGTACCGAGACTACCTATAAGGAATTGAAACTTTGTTACAGTTCAGCAACCTCGCCGCCGGCATTTTCGTACCGAGACTACCTATAAGGAATTGAAACTGGTTTTGCGGCAGAAGAAGTGTTACCAACGTTGAAGGTACCGAGACTACCTATAAGGAATTGAAACGTAACAACTCATAAATGGGCTTCATTAGATGGCTCAGTACCGAGACTACCTATAAGGAATTGAAACTTGCTCTGAGTTCTGATAGTATATCAAGATGCTTATTGTACCGAGACTACCTATAAGGAATTGAAACGAGTCGCTTTACAGGCATTATGGACTGCTCTTGGACCGTACCGAGACTACCTATAAGGAATTGAAACATGCAGAAACGCCGGCCGGTGCTCAGGCTAAGGTAGAGTACCGAGACTACCTATAAGGAATTGAAACTTTCTTAATGTTTTATTAGCATCATTATTGCTTAACAGTACCGAGACTACCTAAAAGGAATTGAAACTGGCATAACCAAGCAAGTTTAAAAATGTCCGCCACGTACAGAGACTACCTATAAGGAATTGAAACATGGTTCTGGGACTTTTGATATATTTGATTGTTGTTGTCAATAAAAATGTTCAAAAGAGGCGGAGAAAATTGAGCAGTCTAAAAATAACATAAATAAAAACGGGCGGAAAAAATTGAGCAGTTTTGGCGGAATATGCACTCTATCAATTCTGGTCGGCTTACGAAAGAGTCAAGAGTCACTACGTATCTGCTCATGATTATTTCGTATCTGCCATGCTTGTATTGCACTGCGAGGGGGAGAAGGGAAAACTGATACAGGGAGTGTAAATAATTTTGCTGGTTTGAATCTGGATGCTCCTTCTAGAGCAAGGAAACTATAACCAAATTTATATTTAAACTATTACCAGAAAGTTTGGTTTTTATGCATGAAACCGTAATTTTCTGGCAATAATTCTATGAAGGCGTAGATTCCCCTTGTCTTGTGGGGTCTAGCCAGCCCGGCAATGAGGGCGAGCCCCATTGGGGCGGTGGGGGGGACGGTTTCTTTTTACAGGTATTGCTCGAGCCGTCCCTCGAACATTATTACCAATTGATTTAAAACCCTATCCCAGTTCTTATACCGTTGTGTCCATTTCTTCATAACGTTCATAGATGCCAGATAAAGCATTTTCTCTAAAGCTTGACCGAAGGAAACAAGGTCTTTGATTTTGTTACTTTTCTAAACTGCCGATGTAAACTTTCTATTATATTTGTCGTGTACACAATTTTCCTTACTTCATCAGGAAATTTAAAGAATGGGCATATAACATCCCAATTGCTCTCCCAGCTGCGAATAGCAAAGGGATACTGTTTACCCCATTTCTCTTTAAGGGCATATAATGCTTCAAGACCTGCATCTTCATTCACCGCTGTATATACTTCTTTAAAATCCTTTGAAAAAGCTTTTACGTCCTTATAAGGTATATATTTGAAGGAATTACGCAGTTGGTGAATAATGCATCTTTGGATTTCTGGCTTGGGAAAAGCGGCCTGGATAGCTTCTTTAATACCAGTCAACCCATCAACACAAAACATCAGAACATCTTCTACACCCCTGTTTTTTAGGTCATTCAATATGCCAAGCCAGAACTCTTTGAGGATTCATTCTCTCCAATCCAAATTCCCAGAATATCCTTAGTTCCATCAACCCTAACCCCAAGTACTACATAGGCAGCACGATTGAGAATATGACCATCATCTCTTATCTTGTAGTGTATTGCATCGAGAAACACAAATGGGTATATGGGCTCTAATGGACGATTTTAAAACTCTTTAATTTCAGGAATTATGCGTTCTGTGATCTTACTTACCATGTCTGCAGATACTTCAATACCGTATAAATCTTTAATTTCTTCATGGATATCTTTCCTGTTGATATGCCTCTTGCATAAAGAGCTAAAACCTTTTACTCAATACCCGAAATATCCCTTATGTATTTTGGAATTATCATAGGCTCATGTTCACCATTTCTATCTCGTGGTATTTTAATGTCAATAGTTCCATATTGGCTCTTGGCAGTCTTTTCAGAATGCCCATTCCGGTAGTTATCCGTTTGTTTGTTTTTAACATCGTTTTTATCATACCCCAATGTTACATCCATTTCTGCTTCCAGCATCTCTTGAAGCAGATCTTTGAATGCTTCCTTAAGATATGAGTAAATTTCACCAGGGTTTTTAAAGTTGTCCTCCTTGATTATTTACTGTAATACATTCTTTGGTATTGCTCCCATAAAAAATAACTCCTCTCTTGCATTTTATTATTCATTCTTGCCAAGAAGGAGTTATTTCCCTAACTCACCAACAAAATTTATTACATTCTCAAACATACATATAATGTCCTTCCGGTTTTAAATCGGGTAGATCCAGCCTCAGTTCCAAAACCAGATGATTCCTGATATCATAGCATAGATCACATCTTCCTGCATACTCATTTTTGGGTGCATATCCATATTCTTTTATAGCCAGTTCAGCTAATCCTCCAATGCCGGTAGACTCCAAAATATTAAATATGCGGTATGTATTAGGATCAGCCCCATTCACCAGTTCCTTCAGTGGAATTGAAAATCCCGGACATGACTGGGGGATAAAGTTACCATACAAGTCAACATGAAAATGGTATACGCCTGATAACAGTCTACAGGGCTTTGATTCACCCAATATTTGTTTAAATGGCCGTTTCTTTATCATAGGTCTGTATGTCTTAAAAGCCCGTCCCTTCAAATTAAGTCCATACCTGTTTAGGAGCTTCACAAGATAATCCTGTCCATAAAGCTGTGCGTACTCATCAAGAGAGTGAGTTTTGTGTTCGTTCATAGCGTCAATATCGTCCCAGAATTCCATTAGCCAGGGAAATACATTTATCTTTATCTCCGAACAGGTCCGAATTAAAGACTTTACCTTCCAAAAAGGTATATACTCGTTATGGTATGGATCTATGGATATAAGCAGGGTATTTACTCCATGATCCTTTATTTCCTTAAGGACTGCCTTTGTTGATGCTTCATCCTTATGCCAGGATGCATTGGTTTCAACATATTCGATGTAAATATGGTTTCTTTGGGCAGCATCAAGAACACCCAAAATTCTATCGGGTTTTAAAAGTGGTTCGCCACCGCCTATATGAACGGAATCACAACCCAGACTCTTTAGGATAGAAAATATCTCATCAGCCATGGATGGCTTAATGTAATCGTCCGGCCAGTTTGGAGAACTGGAATAACAGCAATGTTTGCACTTTGATGAGCATTTATAGTTTGTGATTAGTCCGCCGGATACAAGGTTTTTAATTCTTAACAAATTTGCGCCTCCTAACTTCCTTCAAATATACTTTCAATAAAATTAGATTTTCCATCCACTAACAGCAGCCATCTGATTTATTAATTTACTTAGGTTTTAAAGATGGCATAAGCGCTTTATTATATTCGTGTAATATAAATGCTATACTTCTCCCAAGTAAGAACCTACTTTTATAAGATGTTTTTTAAAAATTATATTATAAGGGATAATTCTCATTTACTGTTATATTATTTCATCCAATACATTAATTTTCAAGACACATGTTTATACAAAACTTACACGGGGGTGTTTGGTATATCTTCTGTTTTTATAATCTCTTCCCCATATATCCATTGATGCCCGTTCTTGACGCCGCACTCCGCCTTGGGAGATATCAAAAATCTGGGATACTGCCGTATTTGTTTAATCTGTACCACCATTCGGATTAGATTGTTAAAAGATTGCAGCATATGTTATTTTCAGTGCCGATTGTACCATATTTTTTGCCTTCGACTTAGACAACATCAATGTACCTTAGAGATATATTTATTATTTAGATTATAATGTGAGATACCAATAATTAGGATATAATGGATGTATATTACGCACATTTTTTTGTGAATAATGTACCTGTTTGCCAGGACACTGAAAGGAGAGTATATAATGCAGGGTTATGAAAACAAAAAAGCGCTTATCAGTGAAATTGAAAAAAACCGCAGCTTTATTTGTTAATGAATTTCTGGAAGTTGCAGAAGACGACAAAGATAAACCTATAGAAGGTGTAGATAGAACACCTGCCCAGATGATAGCCTATCAATTGGGTTGGCTTGATTTGATTATGAAATGGGATAAGGACGAAACCGAGGGGAAACAAGTAATTACTCCTTGTGAAGGCTATAAATGGAATAATCTAGGTGCTTTATACCAGAGCTTTTATAACAGGTTTTCTACATATTTTCTGACAGAATTGCAGGCTTTGTTTAAGGAAAAGGTATTGATTCTCGTTCAATGGATTGACGGGTTTACAGAAGATGAGTTATTCAAGGCAGGCAGCCGAAAGTGGGCTTCTTCCACTCCATCCAATTGGCCAGTATGGAAATGGGTGCATATTAATACTGTTGCTCCGTTTAAGTCCTTTCGCAGCAAAATTAGAAAATGGAAGAGATTAAACCAGAGCATGTAGAACTGGCAAATAAGCGTATAGAAAAATTTTTATATCAATCATGACAACAACATATAATCGCTGCAGACTTTCTTCATGAACATGATTAGACTATTAAGGACTGTCCACGTGCTCCCCGGAGAAAAACCTTCCATTACATCATGGGGAGGACATTCCCCGTGCTTCCGTATAGCTATGGTTAGATATCTGTCTCGGTGCCTTTTAAACGGTGTTCTTCAACAATGTTTAGAAAATTATCCATCTGCTTGATACTTTTATCAAGATTTTGGGCTGACATGAAAGCAAAAAGGCTGTCAATAACCATTAGTTGAGTAAGCCTTGAAATCATTGCTTCTTCGTGGAGTTCTGTCTCCTTGGATATACTTAATATCGTTAATTTACATAATTTTGCGAGAGGACTGTTGTGAAAACTAGTTAAACAAATTGTCTGGGCGCCTCTTTGTGATGCTATCTGCATTGCACGAAGGGTTTCATTTGTCCTCCCGGTATGAGATATACCGAAGGCAACGCAGCGTTCATTCAGCATGGATGCAGATACCGAACAGATATGGGCATCGGTAACAGCATAGGCGGGTAGACCGAGCCGCAAAAATCGATAATAAGCATCGTTTACTACCATGGAAGAGCTGCCGACGCCATAAATTTCTATCCTTTCTGCATGGTTAAGCAGGTCAACTACTTGCATAAAAGTCTCTAATTTATTAATTTCCAGTGTTGCATTGAAGGAAGAATAGGCGTCTTCTATAATCTTTCGCATAACGCATTTTGGATCGTCCGTCGTAAGAATAGTATTAGAGCGCATATAATTCTTGGTGGCTAGATTGCGTGCGATGTTGATCTTTAATTGCGTAAATCCGTCAAATCCAAGAAAACGCGAAAAATTGATTACGCTTCCTTCAGATACACCGGCATGTGCTGCAAATAATTTAATTGGCATATGAATCACTTTTTCCGGGTCGGAAAGAATTGTGTCTGCTATGCGCTTTTCAACGTCAGAGAATGCAGAATATTTTTGCTGGATGTCAATGAGCACATTTTTAACATTTTCCATAATACCAAATCCTTTCTTTCCGCTTTCTTTAACGAAACATTAAGGAGTAGCTAGTGTATAAATTAAGGAGCATAGCGTCTAAAAGCGGGTGATGAATTAATGCAAATTACAACGAAGCGACAAAACGTACTACTTACAGGTTGCCGGGCATCGATTTGATGTCCGGGAGGAGAGTAAATCACTCCCCTCCTTGAAACTGCACAGGCTCCCGCCTCGTTGAAACGCCACAGGTTTAAGAAATTTCACAGGTGTAAGAATTTTTTCTACAATTGAAATTTTCTTATGAATCTAGGTGTCATAATAAACCTCGTTCAATGAGGGATTGCATGACCCTAAAACTCGCTGAGCGAGGCGAGTTTGCTTATTTATCCGTGTCATGTATTTTGCAGGTAGTATGGATTTGTGAATGCCTGCTTGCCACGATCATCAACAATTTCAAATCTAAAATAGGGCAAGTCTTTTAAGTTAGAAAAATCAAACTCGTAATGTGTGAAGTATTCATTTTCACCTGCCATTATAGATTGAACATGACCTATGGTATTACTTTTTACATGAATTTTTTTAACAGGCGAACATTCTATGCATAACTTGTCGTCAAGTACATAATATTCATAGATTTCAGGACCTGTAGATGCATAAAAATGCCCTTGTTCAATTGCGCTTATTATTTCCTCATATGTAAGATTTTTGGCTTTAATCATCGTCCAACCGCCGCAGCTGGATTCTACCGTATGATTATCATCTGTAGCAACACAGTATAGCCTTTTGCCATGCTTCAGGAGCATGTCATAATGTGTACGTGCATCGCCGCTATTTGTCTTATATTCGCAGATATGGTTGTAGATTTCAAGGGCAATAATGTTTTCGATGGGTAATATATCTTCAACGGTCTCGGTGTGAATGATAAAATACAATTGACAGTTTTCGGTCAATAAGATTTTACGGTTATTACCGATATTTGTAAATAGAATAGATCAATTGCTGGAAATTAAGTTTCATTTTTTTAGCAGTATAAGAAAAA
>DULL01000060.1 GCA_012840395.1 Clostridiaceae bacterium
ATCAATCACAAGGATATTATTTTGGTGTGGTGCCTTCAATGGCCTTTTGCAATAGTGGGGAATTCATAGTTGCAAAACTGGGGAATTTTTTTTGCAACTTTGTCCGTTTCTATTTTGCAATAAATACTAATTACAGGTTAATAACATAATAGTTTCCAGGTAATAATAAATTAAGACCGTAAAGTATATAGTATATCATTGATTATCATTTTTCAACCATTGAATATACTAATAAAACTACTGTTATAAAGTGTAAACCGTTAATATATTATAATAAAATAAGGGACGATTAAAAAATTGCCGTCCCTTATTATCCCTTATTATACTGAATTAGCCATATACTATTTGCATATGTGTTATATTTGATTGTTTCAGACCGGTATCAGTTTATGGATTCCATTTTAGCACAAGGTTGCGGGCAGCTTTTGTTTCATCAAGCCTTCCTACTACTGTATTATGCGGAGCCTCTTTAAGAAGTTCAGGATTGTTCTCAGCTTCCTGGGCTATCTTAATCATAACCTGGATAAAATCATCTAGGATTTCTTTGCTCTCAGTCTCTACAGGTTCTATCATGATTGCTTCCTTGACAATTAGCGGGAAGTATACTGTTGGAGGATGATACCCGTAGTCCAGCAGCCTCTTGGCAATATCAAGTGTTGATACTCCCGCCTCTTTTTGCTTCTGCCCTGAAAGTACAAATTCATGCTTGCATACGGAATCATAAGGCAATTTATAGTAATCCTTCAGCTTATTCATAGCATAATTTGCATTAAGTACTGCCACCTCAGATACTTTTTTCAGCCCTTCAGGTCCCATGGATCTTATATAGGAATAAGCCTTCAGAATTACGGAAAAATTCCCGTAAAAGGATTTTATCTTGCCGATAGATAAAGGCCTGTTATAGTCTAAATAATATTTACCGTCTTTAAACTCCACTGTGGGACGTGGCAGGAATGGTACAAGATCTTTTTTAACCCCTACAGGTCCTGCGCCAGGACCTCCACCTCCATGAGGAGTGCTGAAAGTCTTGTGTAAATTAAGGTGAACAACATCAAATCCCATATCACCAGGTCTGGATATTCCTAAAATTGCATTGGCGTTAGCTCCGTCATAATACAGCAATCCGCCTGCATCATGAACAATTTCAGCTATCTCTTGAATATTTTCATCAAACAATCCTAGAGTATTTGGATTTGTGAGCATAAGTCCTGCTACATCAGGCCCCATTAGAGCTTTTAACGCTTCAATATCTACTCCGCCTTTTTCGTTAGATTTTACTTCTATAACATTAAAACCAACTATCGCTGCAGAAGCAGGGTTTGTACCATGAGCGGAATCAGGTACAATTATCTTATTTCTGCCTGATTCTCCTTTGTGTTCAAAATAAGCCTTTATTATCATCAGACCGGTCATTTCGCCATGAGCTCCGGCAGCCGGTTGAAGTGTAGTTTTATCCATTCCGGTTATTTCAGATAGCATTTTGTCTGTATTATACATTACTTCCAGGCAACCCTGAACTGTTTCTCCGGGCTGATAAGGATGTATCATGGAAAAGCCCTCTAGTCGTGCAACTTCTTCATTAACTTTAGGATTGTATTTCATAGTACAGGATCCAAGTGGGTAAAATCCTGTATCAACACCATAATTTCTTAAGGACAGGTGAGTGTAGTGCCTGACAACATCCACTTCGCTTACCTCAGGTAAATTGGGATCATTTAGTCTGAGCATATCACCAGGTATAAGTGATTCCAACTCCAACTTGGGCACATCACACTCAGGTAGTGAATAAGCTTTTCTTCCATGGGTGCTTTTTTCGAATATTAATTTCATTTCTGACCTATCCATTACATTCATCTTATCTCACCTCCGCTGCTCTATTCCTTTTATGGTTTCAACCATAAGGTCAATTTCCTCTTTAGTCCGTTTTTCGGTAACAGCCAGCAACATACAATCTGAAAATTCCGGATAATCCTTCTCTATTTCAAATCCCCCGATAATCTTTTTATTAAGAAGCTCTTTATTTATGTCTTTAACTGGCAGTGTACTTTTAACCGTAAATTCCTTAAAAAAAGGTGCTTTAAATACAGGAACAAATTTCCCTGTAGCAATAAGTTGGTTCATTGCATAGTGGGATTTTTGAAGGCATAACATTGCTACTTCTTTAATACCTTTCTTACCTAAAGTGGTCAGGTAAATAGCTGCTGCCATAGCATTCAGGGATTGATTGGAACAAATATTTGATGTGGCTTTTTCTCTTCTTATATGTTGTTCCCTTGCCTGCAAGGTAAGTACAAATCCTCTTTTACCTTCATTATCGGTAGTTTCTCCAACGATTCTGCCGGGCATTTTTCTCATTAATGCTTTTGTGGCAGACAAGAAACCAAGATACGGTCCGCCAAAGCTGGGGAAATTACCCATTGACTGGCCTTCTCCAACAACAATATCTGCACCATATTCTCCAGGAGGTTTGAGCAGTCCCAGGGATATAGGATCAACGCTAACTATTAAAAGAGACTTGTTCTTATGAATTAAATTGCTTACTTCATCAAGTTTTTCTATCACGCCAAAGAAATTGGGCGTTTGAACTATAACTGCAGCCACTTCTGTACTCAGCTTGCTTTCAAGATCTTCAACATCAATCTGGCCTTCTTTATATCCTACTTCTGTGATCCTGTATCCCCTGAATCTACCATAAGTATTTAATACTTCTTTGCTTTCCGGGTGTAGTGACCTGGCAATAAGGAGTTCGCTTCTTCCTGTCGTACTGCAAGCCATCATAGCAGCTTCCGCAACCGCTGTAGCCCCGTCATATACTGAAGCATTTGATACATCCATCCCGGTTAATTCACATATCATTGTTTGATACTCAAATATTCCCTGCAGGGTACCCTGACTTATTTCAGGTTGATAGGGAGTATATGAAGTGTAGAATTCCTGCCTGCTCAGCAAATTCCACACTATACTGGGTATATAGTGGTCATAACATCCGGCTCCAAGGAAACAAATGTAATCATTAAGATTACCGTTTTTTTTGGACAGGTTGCGCATATGTTTCAGTAACTCATGTTCGTCTAAAGGGGCCGGAATATCCAGTTTTCTATTTAA
The DNA here is from genome assembly GCA_012840395.1 of Clostridiaceae bacterium. Taxonomy (NCBI): domain Bacteria; kingdom Bacillati; phylum Bacillota; class Clostridia; order Eubacteriales; family Clostridiaceae; species Clostridiaceae bacterium. The sequence continues at coordinate 3,106 of DULL01000060.1, forward strand.
TTTTACATTCTCCGGAACATCACTGAAAAGCTGGTCAACCGATTCCAGTCCAAGATCCTGCAACATTTCCTTTTGCTGGAATTCTGTAATAGGAATATATCTCGACATTTTTATCCCTCCGCCATGCAGAACTTGGCATATTCATCTTCATCCATGAGTTCATCTATTTCTGCAGGATTATCTAATTCCAAAAGGGCAATCCAGCTTTCATAAGGTTCTTCATTTATTTTCTCAGGATTGTCAACAAGTTCTTGATTTACTTCTATAACAGTTCCGGAAACGGGAGAATAAATGTCTGATGCTGTCTTTACTGACTCAACAACTCCTATAATATCCATGGCATTAAACTTAGCTCCAACCTCCGGCAACTCGACATAAACAATATCTCCCAGTGAAAGCTGAGCATAATTGCTTATACCGATATATGCCTTATTACCTTCAACTCTTACCCATTCATGCTCTTTTGAGTACCTTAACCCTTTAAATGTTTTCATAATTTTACCTCCTATGAACTCTTATTTCTTGTATTTTTTTGAATAAAAAGGAATTTTTATAATACAAGCCTGTATTGGTTTATTTCTGATTACAACGTCAATAGTATTCCCTATTTCAGCATATTCACTGCTAATAAGTGCCAATCCAAGGTTTTTCTTTAAGGAAGGAGAATAACTTCCGCTTGTTACATGGCCAACTCTTACACCATTTACCTGAACTTCATAACCGTTTCTTGGTATCCCCCGCCCAATCATTTCAAAACCAACTAATTTTCTTTTCAATCCATCTTCAATTTGCTGTTTTAATGCAGCTTTTCCTATGAAATCTGCCTTTTCTGTTTTAACAAATCTTTTCAGTCCAGCTTCCAAAGGTGATATTTCTGCTGATATTTCATGTCCATAGAGAGATAAGGCGGCTTCAAAACGCAAGGTATCCCTGGCACCTAATCCGGCCGGAACCAAACCTTCATCTTTCCCTTCATCGAGCAATATATTCCACATCTCTACTGCTTTAGAGGGCTCCAGGTATATTTCAAACCCATCTTCTCCTGTGTAACCGGTGCGGGATACTAAGGCTTTTATTCCTTTAATATTTACATCCGGTAAATGATGAAAAAATTTTATTTCTTGTAAAGGAGTGTCAGTAAGTCTTTGGAGAATTGACTCTGCTTTAGGTCCTTGCAGAGCTAACTGGGCATATTCTCCGGAAACATTTATAATTTCCAGATTGCTGTCATTATGATCAACCAGCCACTCATAATCCTTATCAGTATTTGAGGCGTTTACAATGAGTAAAAATTCTTCACTGTCTAACTTATAAACCAGTAAATCATCAACTACTCCTCCGTCGGGATAGCACATAGGTGAATATATAACCTGGTTGTCAGAGGAAAACTCTATATTATTAGTCAGCATTCTCTGGAGAAAGTCTTGCGCTCCTTCTCCTTTTATACTTATTTCCCCCATATGTGAAACATCGAAAAGAGCTGCTGCTGTCCTTGCTTTTTCATGCTCTTCTATTATGCTGGTGTACTGTACAGGCATTTCCCATCCTCCAAAGTCCACTATGTTTGCTCCAAGCTTCAAATGTTCCTGATATAACGGCGTTCTTTTCATATTACTACCTCCTGCTTATTTATTCGTAGTGTCAAAAATTCTATTTGAATTTTGACCTAAAACCTTTATTTCACTGGCTTGCGCCAGTTACTTTCGTATCCCCCCTGAAAACTGGAAAAAATCCAGGGTTTCAGATCATATAAATTTATTA
>DULL01000061.1 GCA_012840395.1 Clostridiaceae bacterium
ACGATCCCTTTCGTTTGGTTTCTTGTCAATTCTCAAACTACAGGAAAATCGTGATTATGGGAAGACCTATTTTGGGTTCTTCCCATATTTTTATTTAATTTGCCTACGATAATTTTACTCTAAGAAATGGCGTTAAATAAATAACGTTAAATATTTAACGTTAAATAATTAACAAATAAGCATTATTCTTAATTTTTCATGCAAGGTTAGGTAATATGGGTTATTTTAATAATAACTTTAAATAGCCAGTTACCACTCTATCATTACCTGATAAGTCTTTAATGACTTTAATATCGCTAAATTTCACTTCCATGATTTTTGAAACATCTTTCCCTTGATTGTAACCTATCTCAAAAGCCAATAAACCTCCTGGCTTTAAAACCTCGGAAGCTTTTTCTGTAATTTTTCTATAAAATAAAAGTCCATCCTCTCCTCCGTCTAAAGCGATGCGAGGTTCATATTCCCTGACTTCTTTTTGAAGTTTTGGTATTTCATCAGTAACTATATAAGGAGGATTTGATACAACGATATCATAAGAAGCTCCGGCGGATAGGTTCGTCTCCTGTAAAATATCACATACTAAAAAATTTATTTTCTCTTTAACTCCGTTTGTAATAGCATTAAATTTTGCTACATTAAGAGCCTCATCAGAAATGTCAATTGCTGTAACACTACATTCTTTTATATAATATGCAAGGCTTACAGCTATACAACCTGATCCGGTGCCTATATCCAAGATATCAACCTTGCCCTTTGTCCGGCAATATTGAATTAACGTTTCTACGAGTATTTCAGTTTCCTGTCTTGGAATAAGCACATTTGGATTAACCATAAAATTTAACGACATAAACTCCTGCTGTCCTGTAATATACTGGTAAGGCTTTCTTTTTTTACGCTGTTCTATTAACTCAAAAAATTCATTGGTCAGAAAATCAGATAAATTATAATCCCTATGCGAATAAATATAAGACTTATCCTTTTTTAGCACATAACAAAGCAGAGCCCCAGCTTCCATAACCGGGGCATCAACACCTGCATTCTTAAGTTCTATTACCGCTTTCTCCAGTATATCTTTAATAACCATTCAGCACATCACCATTTGTCGGCTTCCTTGTCTTCCACCAATACATTCTTAAGAGCTTCAATAGCTACTTCAATCTGTTTATCATCAGGTTCTTTTGTAGTAAAAAGCTGGAACATCATACCCGGAGCATTTATTATGCCGGCTATTTTCCATTCACATCTTCCCGCAAATTTTACTGCTTCATATGCCAGCCCGGCTACCAAAGGTATTAATAAAATTCTCATTATTATATTAATAAACATACTATGCCAGCCCACAAATGAGAATACTAAAATACTTACTATTATTACAAGAAACATAAAGGAAGTTCCGCAACGGGGATGCTTTGTAGAATATTTCTTAACATTTTCTACAGTAAGTTCTTCTTCATTTTCATAACAATGAATTGTTTTATGCTCTGCCCCGTGATATTCCCAAATTCTTTTTATATCTTTCAACCTTGATGCCATTATTATATAGCCTAAAAATATGGTCACTCTAAGGAGCCCTTCAATAAGGTTATATAATACCACTCCCCAAAAAGTATCTTTGTTAAATTTAAAAAAGCCCGCTATTATATTAGGTATAAGTATAAAAAGGCCCACACTGAGAGCTACGGATAGTATAACTGCCATGTAAATTGCAATATCCTGGAATTTATTCTCCAGTAATTTATCTAATTTATCAATAGCTTTCTTTATTCTTCCTCCCCAAAAATCCTCAAGAAACTTTTGAAACTTTGAGGGGCTTTTTTTATCATCTTCTTCTCCTAATTCATAAAATTCGGCAGAGTACATAAGAGCCTTTACACCTATTACCATTTGGCGGATCAGATTAAATCCTCCTCTGATTACAGGTATTTTTGAAATCTTGCTTTTCTTCTGCAGCGGACTTTTATTAACAATTATTTCTCCATCAGGTTTCCTAATGGCTACAGCTGTATTTTCCGGGCCTATCATTAGCAAGCCTTCAATTAATGCTTGACCTCCTATGCTTGTTTTTTTCATATCTATCTCCCCATTACAATCAGACATCAGATTGAGTATTATATTACGTATATTACCACATTTAAACCCTATTTAACACATCTGCCAGATTCCCTTATCTGTGAAAATAGAGGCTGAAACATAATGTCCAGCCTCTATTAACAACTCTCATTTGAAGAATTTTAACTACTCATAATAAAATTATTAGTCAACAATACCAAATTTTTTCTTGAACTTTTCAACACGTCCGCCTGTGTCTACGAACTTCTGCTTACCTGTAAAAAAAGGATGACATTTTGAACAAATTTCAACATGTAAATTCTTTTTAGTAGAGCCTGTGATAAATGTTTCACCGCAAGCACATTTTACAACTGCTTCACCATATTTGGGATGTATACCTTCTTTCATGACCTATTCACCTTCTTTCAGCACTGGAAAATGTCTTTTTTAATTCGTTACATATTTCCATAAATGGTGTATGAAAAATAATAACTCTTATATTTTAATTGAATAATTATAATACTGTAAACAACAAACAGCAGAAGATATTCTAACACAAAAATTTTACATTTGCAAGCATTATTTATTTATCAACAAAGGAAACGTTGATACTATTGACAAATTCCTCATTGGTTTTTGTCTGCATCAGCTTGTTAATTATCATTTCAGTTACCTCTGCTGTTCCCAGATTACTCATAGCTTTCCTGATAGCCCAAATGCTTTCCAGTTCTTTTTGATTAAGAAGCAGATCTTCTCTTCTTGTACCGGATTTATTTATATCTATTGCCGGGAATATCCTCTTTTCAGATAGCTTCCTATCCAAATGAATTTCCATGTTGCCTGTGCCTTTAAATTCTTCATAGATAACATCATCCATTCTACTACCTGTCTCAATAAGTGCAGTAGCTATAATTGTCAAGCTTCCTCCATTTTCTATATTTCTTGCAGAGCCAAAAAATCTTTTGGGGCTGTGTAATGCGCCAGGATCCAAACCTCCGGACAATGTCCTTCCAGTTGGAGGAATTGTGAGGTTATAAGCTCTTGCAAGTCTTGTTATACTATCCAGTAAAATAACTACATCCTTTTTGTGTTCAACAAGCCTTTGAGCTCTCTCAAGAACCATTTCAGCAACTTTTATATGATGCTCAGGTACTTTATCAAATGTAGAATAAACAATATCTCCTTTAATTGAACGCTGCATATCAGTTACTTCTTCAGGTCTTTCATCAATTAACAGGACAATAAGATGCATATCAGGATAGTTAGTGGTTATTGCGTTTGCAATTTTTTTAAGGAGTATTGTCTTTCCTGCTTTAGGAGGAGACACTATCATACCCCTCTGTCCTTTACCTATTGGCGCTATTAAATCAATTAACCTTGTTGATAATTCTCTCGGAGTGGTTTCAAGTGTAATTCTCTCATTCGGGAAAATAGGGGTAAGATTCTCAAATGGCACTCTTTTTGCTGCAACATCAGGAGTATCGTCATTTACTGATTGTACATACAGTAGTGCCTGGAATTTTTCTCCTTCCTTTGGTATCCTACCTTTTCCTCTTATCATATCACCAGTTTTTAAATTAAATCTTCTAATTTGTGATGGAGATACATATATGTCCTTTGGACCTGAAAGGTAATTATCACTTCTTAAGAATCCATATCCATCAGGAAGCACTTCCAGTATACCTTCAACTGGATCATCACTTTCTAACTTTTCAGGATAGCCATTTTGATAAGAATTCCAATATTCTCTTTTTTGTTCATATGTTTTTAAGGCTGGTTTTTCTTCAGCTTCAGCGGTACTCTGCTTCTGTAAATCTTGTCTTTCCTGCTGTTCCTGTTCTTTTTTAGCAGAATCCTTTTTAATTTCTTCTTCATCTTTCTTGGCAGGCTCTTCTGCAGAGTCCTCTGCTTTTTCCATCTCTAAAGGTATTTCAATTTGTTGTTGGACTACTTCTTCCACATCCTTGCGAGTTTCGGATGTCTTATCAAAGTCAACTTCAATAATTTTATTACGTCTTCCTCTTGTTGATTTTGTAGAAACAGCCTTTTTGCTCAGGTCTTTCCCTTGTGTATCCTCTTCCGTATCAGTCTGTTTTTCTGATTTATTTAAATCTTCTTTAGCTGAAATTTCAGACCTGGTTTCAGTTATACCACTGAGATCACTCTTATCAACAGCTCCATCACTTGCATCCTCAGCAATTTCAGGTTTTGATTCACTTTTTTCATCAGACTCAGGTTCTGCTTTGGCTACTTCTTGATTTTCTGATTTTTCTTTGATTTGTTCATCTGATTTTTCTTTTTTATCTCTGACTTGTTGGGTATTTTCTACAGATTCTTTTGCAGCACTCAATATTTTTTCTATAAGCTCACTTTTTCTGTATTTAGTAACTCCTTTAATACCCATTACTTTTGCAATATAACGTAAATCCTCTAACGTTTTGCTGTTGAGATTTACTTCTTCCATAACACACCGCCTTATTCTATAACTATATAATAGTAAACAACATAAATAAAACTAAATTTCGAAAACAATTTAATTTAGTATATACCAATAATTTGGGAACAAAAATAAATTAGATTCAATGTATAAATATAATTCGAGTATACTTTCTATTCCAAGTAGACTATTACTTAGAGAAGAATTATTGAACTCTTCATAAGATTATAACATGTGGACTTTTTCTTGTCAATAAAGTATTTTCCCTTTCATCTCTCCTTATATAATATACTTTATTTTTCCTCACTCGCAAATTTGCATAATTGTATTATTTCATATACCGAAAAAAGATACCGAAAAACGGGAATCAATCATTATAATAAAATATAAACTATACTACTTATAATATATTTATTTTGCCCCCAACGTTATAAAATAATACTAATATTGTTAATATACAGAAAAATAATGAAATCTCTTATGTCTTTATTTGATGAATTCATATGCTATAATTAAGACTGTAAATATGGAGACATATAATAATGTTTTCCAATCTTAGTAAATATTATTCGCTGATAAATAAAAAAATCCTTCTTTATCAAGAAAATTTAGCAAAAAATATATATAATCTGATCAGAAGGATTTTGTAAGTATTTAGTATGTTGTTTGAGCATTGTCTGTATTTTCAGGCTATGGCATTATTATGGCTTTAGCATATCCGGGCATATCCAATTTCACTAAAAAATGAAAGCGTGAAAAAAGTTTGTGAAAAATGTTACTGTTAATAAATAATCTTCACCTCATGTTTATTGGCTTCTTGAACCACCTCTGGAGGAGGCATATCTTCACATACCCATATATCAATATCTCCAAGGGTTGCATACGTAAATGGCAAAACTTTGTTTATCTTTGAAGTATCCATAAGTAGAATAACTTTTTTTGCACTATTCACTATTTTCCTCTTTAGCTCGCATTCGTAAATATTTGATACTGTTAATCCATTCTCTATTGTAAAAGCAGACGCAGCCATAAAAGCAAGGTCGATGTTAATGTCATCTAATGAAGCGATAGCACTAGGCCCGGAAACTGACAAAGTATTCCTGTTAACAAAGCCTCCTAATGATACAACTGATGTCCTGAGCTTTTTTACTAATTCTAATGCTATATTTACGCCACTGGTCACAATAGAAAAATTATTATCAGGCAATATTTTTGCAAGGCACATTACAGTACTGCCCGCGTCAAAATAAATGGAACGTCCTAATTCAACCATTGGAACAGCTTTTTCTGCAATCTTCATCTTAGCTTCAACATTTTCAGAAGCCCTGATAGAGTATGCATTTTCTTCTCCGCTAACAGATGAAAGTCTTTTTGCACTTACAGCTCCACCGTAAGTTCTTATAAGATATCCTTCATTTTCAAGGCTTATAAGGTCCCTTCTTAATGTCATGGTAGATACTTCCGGAAAAACTTTTTTTAGTTGCTGAAGCTGTACTTCTCCTTTTTGCTCAAGAAGCTGCAGTATTTGTTGCTGTCTTTCATTGCCCACACAATCACACTCCATTTTTTAGTCCATTGCATTAATATTTATTTAGTAATATAAAATATGCAATAAACAACTTAAGTATATAAATATTTAAAGCTTATTATATTATTATTAAAATAACTTCTTAATTATATTGTCAAATAACTGCTAAAAGTAAAATTTACATAATTAATTGTTAATTCCCTGCAGTAGTATTATCAACATTGAAGTATTACATAGCAGTATTACAGACAAGTAATGCAATTCAAAATGATTAATTTCTATGGTTATTAATTATTATAATCACCTTGTAAGACATGAATATTCATGTCTTACAAGGTATAACCCAAGGTATAATAATCTAAAACTTATACTCCTAATCTGTTGATTCTTTTTTGCTCATTTGCTGTAAAGTTGTTTTTTACCACATGTCCCTTTAATGGCATTATCTTTTCATGAATAGCATCAATTATCCAATCAGGCTGCGGGAAGAAGAAGTTTTCCAGCTCATGAGCAGGTGTAATCCAATTCTTAGCACCTACAACAACCGGAGGAGCATCCAAATCATCAAAAGCCAGTTCACTAATGGTTTGTGCCATATCCTTCAGATGGGATCCTCTCTCACAGGCATCACTGACAAGTACGATTTTTCCGGTCTTTGCTACAGATTCCAGCACCTTGTCATAGTTAAAAGGTACGATAGAGCGTGCATCTATTATTTCAGCTGAGAGGCCATATTTTTCTTCAAGGATTTTAGCTGCATCCAAAGCTCTGTATAATACTGCTCCTACAGTCAATATAGTGATATCTTTTCCTTCTTTCTTAATATCCGGCTCTCCAATTGGCACTTCATAATAACCTTCCGGAACTCCGCCGGGGTGGAACATTTCACCTATGTCATAGATTCTCTGGCTTTCAAAGAATACAACAGGATCAGTTCCCATTAATGCACTGTTCATAAGGCCTTTTGCATCATATGGAGTTGCAGGGAATACAACCTTGAGGCCGGGAATATGAGCACAAAGTGAACTCCAATCCTGGGAGTGCTGAGCCCCGTATTTTGAACCAACAGATACTCTTAATACTACAGGCATCTTTAATTGTCCTGCACTCATTGCCTGCCATTTTGCCAACTGGTTGAATACCTCATCTCCTGCTCTTCCAAGGAAGTCACAGTACATGAGTTCTACAATAGCCCTTCCGCCTTCCAGGCCATAACCAACTGCTGAACCAACTATAGCTCCTTCTGATATGGGTGTGTTAAATAGTCTGTGATAAGGAAGTGCTTCGGTTAAACCTCTGTATACTGCAAATGCTCCTCCCCAGTCTCTATTTTCTTCACCATATGCAATTAGAGTAGGATCAGTATAGAATTTATCTATTATAGCTTCAAATATACCATCTCTCAGCTGGTATACTCTGTTCTTGGAAACAGGTTTTCCATCCTGGAAAGCTGTTCTAACCTTTTTACTAATTTGCTGTACTCTTGGGTTCTCTTCCTTCGGCATTAATACTTCACATTCTCTGTCTTCCATTTTTTCTATTCTCTGGTTAGAGAACATAAGATCAGCAATCTGGTTGGGATTTTTATTCAGATCCATTCTTGGAGAAATGTTGTCGTCAACAGCCATTTTGCATATCTTTGTCATGAACTCTCTTGTATTTTCGAGTATTGCTTCAAACTCGTCGTCAGAAGCTACTTTTGCATCTACCAGATTCTTTCTGTAAGTTATCAGTGAATCATTTTCCATCCATGCTTCAATTTCTTCCTTGGTTCTATAACTGGAAGCATCTGAAGGTGAGTGTCCGGTAAATCTGTATGTTATTACATCCAGCAATACAGGTCCATTCTTTTCTTCTATAATCTTCTTCTTTCTCTTATAAGCATCTATAACTGCCAAAGGATTATAACCATCTATTCTTTCAGTATGCATCTGCTCTGGATTTACACCTGCACCTATCCTGGCAACCATATCAAATCCCATGGTTTCTCCTCTGGTCTGTCCGCCCATTCCATACTGGTTATTGAAAATGTTAAATATTAATGGCAGGCCGCCCTTGTATTCGCCTTCCCATAACTTTTTGTACTGATCCATGGTAGCCAGCCATATAGCTTCCCATACTGGTCCGCAGCCTAAAGCGCCGTCACCAATATTGGCTATAACCATACCTTTTTTACGGTTTATTTTCTTAAAAAGTGCCGCACCTACAGTTATATCTGCTGAACCACCTACGATAGCATTGTTGGGATAAATTCCGAAAGGTGTGAAGTAAGCATGCATTGAACCTCCGAGACCTTTCTGGAATCCGGTTTCTCTTGCAAATATTTCAGCCAGCACTCCATAAACAAAGAAGTCCATTGCCAGTTCTTTAACATTATTCTTATCCTTTTGCTTTCCTTCAACTATTTTAAGGATGGTTCCATCCATAAAGGTCTCCATTATCTGGAGGAGTTCTTTGTCATCCATTTTCTGGATGGCGGATAACCCTTTGGCAAGAATTTCACCGTGGCTTCTGTGAGAGCCATATATATGGTCATCTTTATCAAGAATGTATGCCTGCCCTACAACCGAAGCTTCCTGTCCTACTGAAAGGTGAGCAGGTCCCGGGTGGTTATATTTTACCCCGTTATATTCTCCTGTTGTCTTTATGGCATTTAGCATTGTTTCAAATTCCCTGATAATTGTCATATCTCTGTAAATTCTTAAAAAGTCCTCTTTTGAAAAGTTAGCCTTTTCTTCTTCTATTGTTTTGTTATATTGATTTACAGGAATATCCTTAAAGGATATGGTTCCGCTCTTTCTTATTTCTTTTGGATCTAAAAATAGTGCTTTTGGCATGTCTTAATCAGTCCCCTTTTATATTTTTTATATATTATCGTTATCACATATTTAGGATTCAGGTAAGTCATTCATTATCTGTCTGCGTAATATAGTAAATATAAGTAGCATATAACATTTTATTTAAGCTCGTTATTAAAGCTCAAATATACCTTCCCTTATCACTTCACAAACTGTCGGATGAGGGAATACCAGCTCTTTAATATCTTTGACCCGCATTTCGGTTTCTATCATAAGGCCGGCGCCATAAATTATTTCTGATGCATAGTTTCCAATCATGTGTACTCCTATGAGTCTCTTGTATTTCTTATCAACCAATATCTTGCAGATTCCGTCTCCGCCTTCATTTTCAGCTACATATCTTCCGCTGAACCTCATGGAAATCTTTGCGGTTTCAAAGTCAATACCTTTCTTGGCTGCTGTTTCTTCTGTTTCTCCTACAGATGCAACTTCGGGATTTGTATATATTACTGAAGGAATAGCATTATATCTCATTACATCCCTGTTACCAGTCATATTGTTTACAGCAACCTCTGCTTCTCTGTAAGCAGTATGAGCTAGCATTGAATAGCCGTTAACATCTCCTGCTGCATAGACTTCGGGCACATTGGTTTTGCAGTATTTATCAGTTACTATACGGCCTCTTTCTGTCTCTACGCCAATAGTTTCAAGCCCAATGCCCTCGGTAACCGGTCTTCTTCCTATACTCATCAGTACCTTTTCAGCAGGAACAGATATCTTCTCTCCATTAGACTCATATACTACACTGCCTTCTTTTACTTCAACAACTTTGGAGTTTAATTTAAACTCAATACCTTTTTTCTGATAATTCTTCATTAGAATTTCAGAAATTTCTTTATCTGTATTTCCTGCTATATGGTCCAGCATTTCAATAATAGTTACCTTGCTCCCTGCTGAATTAAAATAGGATGCCATTTCCAGACCTATTACTCCTCCTCCTACAATAACCAGTGAGGCAGGTATTGTTTTTAGGTCCAGGATTTCTCTGTTAGTAAGCACATAACCTTTTTCCAGACCTTCCTTAACTCCCGGGATAGGTGGAATGATAGGCATGGAACCGGTAGCTATTAAAAGTCTTTTTCCGGTATATACCTCATCATTTACTTTAACAGTATAGCCATCAGCATTCTTTCCTGTAATTTCTCCATGCCCCTCTGCAATTGTAACTTTGTATCTCTTAAGCTGAGCTTTGATTCCTGATACAAGAGTTTTAACAACCTTGTTTTTCCTTTCAACTACTTTTGCATGATCTAAAGCCGCTTCTGTAGTTGTTACTCCATATTTCTCCCCATAGCGGGCATAATCATATATTTTTGCAGAATGAAGCAGAGATTTTGAAGGTATGCAGCCTTCATTTAAACATACTCCGCCCAAAAACCTTTTTTCAATGAGCAGAGTATTTAATCCTGCCTGGCCTGCTCTTTCAGCTCCCAGATATCCTGCAGGACCTCCTCCTATTACAATTAAATCATATACCATGATAATCACCTCTTTAAGCTTACTTTGCTAACAATACAGTAAAGTTCTCAAGGTTTGTCTTTAATTCTTTCAAGAATCTGGCTGCAGGCGCTCCATCTAAAGCTCTGTGGTCAAAAGTAAGGGACAGTCCCATAGCCGGATAGTATACGTACTCTCCATTTACCTCTTTAACTCTCTGGACTATAGTGTTTACTCCAAGAATTCCTGTTTGAGGAGGATTCAATACCGGTGTAAAGGATTCAATATCCAGAGTTCCAAGATTTGTTACAGTAAATGATCCGCCTTTAAGAAGATCTGGATTTATAGTGCCTTTTTGGCATTCACTTATTAAAACTTTTGCTTCTTTTGATATTTCATTTAAGGATTTGCGTTCGGCATTAAAAATTGTAGGTACCATCAGGCCTCTTTCTGTATCAACTGCTACTCCAAGATTAACAGTGTTGAAAAGTAACATCTTATCATCCATAAAATGGGCATTTAATTCTTTATGATTTAATAATGTTCTTGATACTGCATACAAAATAATATCATTAATAGTTATATTTTCTAAGCCCAGCCTGTCTTTGCTTTCTTTAAGCTTCTTCCTGAAATTCAATATGTCAGTAGCATCAAAAGATGTATTCAGTGTAAGTTGAGCTGTAGAAGAAAGTGAATGATGCATTGCTTTTGCAATAACTTTTCTGATATTTGTAAGTTTCACTTCGGTATATTCAGGCTGTGGAACACCAGCGGATAAACCAGCTGCTGCAGTTGTAGCAGGTGTTGCAAGTGTAAATGCTGCTGCCAAATCACCTGTTGTAATTCTTCCTCCAATACCTGTGCCTGCAATTTGGCCTGCCATGCCGGATTTTAGATATTCTTCTCTTGCAGAAGCTGTAACAAATGCCCCGCTTTCTTTCAACGCAATAATATCTCTTTCAATAATCCTGCCTGCAGGTCCTGTTCCAGCTGCAAATCTATAATCAATACCTGATTTTTCAGCCAAATTCCTGGCTCTGGGAGAAATTTTAACCTTCCCGTCTGCTGCCGGAACTGCAGTTATGTTTGTTTCATCAGCTACTGGCTGTTCTTTTTCTGTCTTTTCTGTTTGTGCTTCAACTGCTTGTTTTTCTTCTTCAGATTTCTCTTCTTTTCCTCTCGGATCAAATTCAGCTACGCTCTCACCTTCATTACCAATTACACAAACATTGGTTAATACCGGTACATCGTCACCTTCTTCAAAGAAAATCTCCAAAAGTATTCCTTCTGCTTTTGCCTCTTCGTCAAAAGTAGCTTTATCAGTTTCATAAGTGAACAATATGTCACCCAGGCTAACTTTATCTCCTTTTTTCTTGTGCCACTTGGAAATTATACAACTTTCAACTGACTGGCCCTGACGCGGCATAATAATAGGCGTTGCCATTATACCCCTCCTAACATAAAATTAAATATAATCTTCCTTAATATAATCTTTCTTATCAAAACTACTCCAAATTATTTCAGTATAATTATAAGTAATATTTTAATAATCATTGATAATATTCGATGTTATTTATGATAAAATCTAACATTATCAAGTAATATTTTATCATCAGGGCTAACATGTGTCAATAATAATACCCTTTTATGTAATGCTTTTTGTTAAAATTCATCTTTTTTTTTGAATATTTTGTTTAATTAATTGCACATGTTAGATAGAGATAGTATAATTATTATTGGACTTTTTTAAAGAAATGTTAAAAAAGTCTATAATTCTGTGAAATAAAGAGGTGGTAGAAATCGTGGACGCTGGGCCTAGTGGTAATCTATGCGGCAACAGAAAAAACAATATGTACTTAGGCGAATTCTGCGGATTCTGCCAGACTCGTGATGCATTTCCAAATTAGTATTTCTAAGGAATTTTCAGTAAAGATCTGACTGGATAAATTCCTGTCCTAATTTAGGTATCGGTCATTATCCTTCACTGGCTTATCTCTCTGGCAGAGTCAATATATTCCTGCAGAATTCAAAGATGTTTTTAAGCACATTATTTGTGCTTATTTCTGACAATAATATATAGAGGAGGAATGGACGTGGATTTGGAAAATGCTTTGCAGTTGTTATCCGAGAAGAACTACTCTGCCTTAAGGGAAGAGCTTAAAAATGCCCAATCAGCAGATATAGCCGATATGTTGAATATTTTAGAGGAAAAAAATGCGTTAATCGTATTCAGGCTGCTTCCTAAAGAAATTGCAGCTGATGTATTCTCATATTTATCTACTGATAAACAGGCTGAAATTTTTGAGCTAATAAATGAAAAGGAATTAACAGACATACTGTCTGATTTATACTTCGACGATAAAATCGACTTGCTGGAAGAAATGCCTGCAAATGTTGTAAAGAGAATTCTTAAGCATACTAGCGATGTTGAGCGGAAATTAATTAACCAGTTTTTAATGTATCCAGAATATTCTGCCGGCAGTTTGATGACAATTGAATTTGTTGATTTAAAGAAAGAAATGCTTGTCGGGGATGCTTTAGAGAAAATACGGCGTACTGCACCGGATAAAGAGACAATCTATACCTGTTATGTTATTGATGCCGAGAGGCATCTGGAAGGTATTGTCTCTTTAAAGGATCTTGTTCTTTCTTCTGTGGATAAAAAAGTAGGAGAAATAATGCATAAGGATCCTATTTTCGTAAAAACTCATGATGACAGGGAGTATACTGCAGATGTCTTTAAAAAGTATGACTTACTGGCAGTTCCTGTTGTTGATAATGAAAAAAGGCTGGTAGGTATTATTACAATCGACGATATTGTAGATGTAATAGAAGAAGAAAATACCGAGGACTTTATGCTAATGGCAGCTGTACAGCCTACAGGTGAGGGATATCTTGATGCAGGAATTCTTACTCTTGCTAAAAAGCGTGTTGTATGGTTATTAATATTAATGATTTCTGCTACCATAACAGGATATATAATTCGTAAATTTGAAGGGGCATTGCAATCAGTTGTTGTATTAGCCTCTTTTATACCAATGTTGATGGATACAGGTGGAAATGCTGGTTCTCAGGCCTCTACCACAGTAATCAGAAGCATTGTTCTTGGAGAAATCGAATCTGGTGATTACTTGAAGGTTATCTGGAAAGAGATAAGAGTCAGCTTTATTATTGGTATTATTCTCTCTTCCATAAATTTCCTTCGGATATTGCTTATAGAACATCAACCAATACTAATAACTCTAACTGTAACAATAACTCTTCTCTTCACTGTTGTCATTGCAAAAACTATTGGCGGGATTTTGCCTCTTCTGGCAAAAAAGCTCAAACTAGATCCTGCTATTATGGCAAGCCCTCTGGTTACAACTATAGTTGATGCAGTTACGCTGGCTATTTATTTCTCTCTAGCTGTAATCATTTTGAGAATAAAAGTATAATCAAACTCCTTTTTATAAAGGATATAGTGGGGGTATGTAATCCCCCACTGAACAAGCATGTTACTCAAATAATAATCAAATCGTATACAGCCTGTATTAATTTTATTACCCATGGAGATATAGCAATAACCCCCACAAGTCTGGCAATTTGCAAAAGCGCCACTTTGGGGCTGTTTACTCCCAAATCCGATGCAATAAGAGCCATATCACTGGCTCCGGCAGGTGTGGATGAAAATAATGAAGTGGCAACATCAATTTTAAACATCCGGCTGATTAAAATCCCCAGCAGGATACAAAGAATAATGTATCCAATAATCAGAATAATTGCAGGGAATATTAGTAATTTCAATTGTAACAGATCTTCTCTTACAAAATTTGTACCAATAAATGCTCCTGCAACAATCTGGGCAAATCTTTTTACAGGCAAAGGTAAACAGGCTTTTCCTGTGGCAACGTTAAAACTTGATACGCCAATAACTGAAAATAAAAGAGTCCCGGCGGGCAGCCCGGTATAGTATCCTATTACACCGGATGTCACTGAAATAGTAAAAGTGACCGAAATTTTCTTTATCATATCTTTGTTTAAAATTTTGCCTTTATTGCTGTAACCGGCATCTTTATCACTGACTCTATTGTCATTATCTCTGCTATTGACATTGCTATTATTGTCGGTATCGTTGCTGCCATTTATATCATTATTATCACTGTTAACAATTTCGCCGTTATTGCTGCTATTGGCGCTGGCCTTGGATAAACCGTTCATATATTTTTCCACTCTAGTAATAATAGCTGGAAAAAGCGCTAATGTACTAACAAGCCTTACAAGCTGAAGTACAGCAACTTTTGATGTATCAGCACCCATATCATGGCTTATAATGGCCATATCGGAAACTCCTCCCGGAACAGAACAAAACAAAGAAGTTATCAAATCAAGGGAAGACAGCGCATATATTGACATTCCAACTAAAATATTTATGACCAGCATACTTAAAACCAATACTATAGCCGGTTTAAAAATCTGTTTTAGCTGAATAATATTGTACCGGTTTATTCCAACTCCAATAAAAGCCCCTGATATAATTTGTGCAAACACTTTGGCATACATGGGGAAATATGCCAAATCAGTGAGAATATTAAATGCTGCTACAAAAAACATAGCACCTACCAGAATACCGGCGGCAATTTTCAGGCGGTAGAATATAAACGAACCTATGCAGGCCACAAGAAAAGTAATTATAACCCAGAACATATTTAGTATGTATTCCTTTCAGTCAGAAATATCCAGATAACATTAATCATTAATATATAGTCAGTAATATAAACAGTTACCATAAAACAAAACTAATAATAAATTTATCATAATATTTCACATCCTACAATAATCAAACCAGGAGTCCCATAGAAATGAAGGGGCGTGTAGTATACAGATTCTAGGAAAATTTCACCATCTACTGTGAATATTAATACCTGAAAATGTCCATAAAGATAATGGTAATATTATCAAATTTATAAAAATACTATGGTATTAGATCCTAAATTGATCTTGAAAAACTGAAGGCAGTCAACTGGCAGGAATATAATGTAAAACGGGGGTATGATAATGCGATTACTATTTATGGATCTTAAATTATTTAAATCTCTTTCCAGTGACTATATGAATTATTATAAGGACGGGAAATTAATTGATTTTATAGATTGGCTGGAATATGTTAAACTTAGGTCCTGCAAAAACACTTGTAACTATGATAATATATTTATAGGGGAGGTGTATAAAAATTAGCATACAGAAACTAAAAGAATATATATCAAACAGTAATAATATTGTTTTTCTGGGCGGTGCAGGAGTATCGACAGAAAGCGGTATCCCTGACTTTAGAAGTGAAAGCGGAATTTACAAGGCCATTAATCAGTTTGGTTATCCACCAGAATATATATTAAGTCACACATTCTTCATAAAACATCCTAAGGAATTTTTTAAATTCTATAAAAATAACATGATATTTCCCGAAGCAAAACCCAATAATGCCCATAAAGCACTGGCAGAGTTAGAAAAGAAAGGAAGATTAAAGGCTGTAATTACTCAAAATATTGATGGCCTTCACCAGCTTGCTGGAAGTAAGAATGTACTTGAGCTCCATGGTTCGGTCCATGAAAATTATTGTATGAATTGTAAAGAGAATTATGATCTGGACTACATAATGAACAGTAAGGATACTGTTCCTAAATGCAGTAAATGCGGTGGAATTGTAAGGCCAAATGTTACGTTATATGAAGAAGCTCTTGATATGGATACTTTAAATTCAGCTGTTACCTATGTAAGGAATGCAGATGTATTTATCGTTGGAGGTACCTCTCTCGCAGTTTATCCTGCTGCCGGACTTGTTGATTATTACAGGGGCAATAAACTTGTACTGATTAATAAATCATCCACTCCCTATGACCATTACGCAAATCTAATAATTAACGACTCCATAGGAAAGGTGTTAAGTGAAGTTGGAATAAGGTAAGGGGACAGTCCTGCTTTTTAATAAAAAAACTGCAGGACTGTCCCCCTTCCTAAAAAGCAGCTCCCATGCCAGCTTGATAGATGCTAACACGAGAGCTGTTTATATAATATTAACATGGGAGTTGTTTTGTTTTTTTAACATGCCTATTTCTCAGGCAAAATTATCAATATTCTTACTTACTACTAATTCTATTTCTGATACTTCTGTCTGTATAATGAGTATGCAGAAGTTCATGGGATTTATGGCCTAAGGGTTTTATGAGGAATTCCTGGTAAAGTTTTGTGATAAATGGATTTTCATGCGACTTTCTAAGCTCTTTACCTTCATCTTCTTTATAAATTGCCTCTAGCCTTTTTAGCCTGATTTCATCGTTTGTAAGTCTGGGCTGTCCTCCTCCGCTTATGCATCCTCCCGGGCATCCCATCACTTCTATAAAATGATAGGGAGAGTTACCTTCGGCAATCTGGTTCATTAATTTAGCTGCGCCTTTTAAACCGCTGGTAACCGCAATTTTTAGCACTACCCCATCCAGGTATTTATACTCTTCAGTTGGGTTTTCGATTTTAAGTTCGGCAGTTTTTATTTGTTCAAAACCGGTAATAGGTGTGACGTGCAGCTTATCAAAAGGCAGTTCTCTTCCTGTAATTACTTCATATACCGTCCTTATAGCCGCTTCCATTACGCCACCTGTAACAGCAAATATATCTGCTGCACCGGTAGAAAGGCCAAGGGGGCTGTCAAACCGGCTATCTTCCAGCTTAGTAAAATCAACTCCTGAATCCTTTATCATTTTTGCCAGTTCTCTTGTTGTAAGTACCGCGTCTACATTTCTGCAACCATTGTTTTTCATTTCAGGTCGGGTAATTTCAAATTTTTTGGCCGTGCAGGGCATAACTGAAACAACATATATATCCTCAGGTGCTATACCTAATTTTTGGGCGTAATAGGACTTAACCAGTGCACCCATCATCATATGAGGAGACTTGCAAGTGGATAAATGGTCCAGCTCTTGTGGGTAAGTATGCTCAATATATTTTATCCAACCAGGGCTGCAGCTGGTTATCATTGGTAATACTGCCTCTTTGCCGCTGAAAGCATTTTTGATTCTCTCCAGAAGTTCATGTCCTTCTTCAATTATTGTCAAATCAGCAGCAAAGTTAGTATCAAATACATCGTCAAATCCCATGTTCTTTAATGCAGTAACCATTTTGCCCGTCACAAGGGTACCAGGCTCATAACCGAATTCCTCACCCAGGGCTGCTCTTATTGCAGGAGCTGTCTGAACAACCACCCTTTTATTTTTATCGAAAATTGCCTGCCAAACCTCCTCAATTGAATCCCTTTCCTGTAAAGCACCTACAGGACATACAGCCACACACTGTCCACAGTATACACAATTTACGCTGTTTAGCTGCAGGTCTTCACCAGGACCGATAGTAGTTTCAAAGCCTCTGTTTTGAGCATTGAGTACTCCCACGCCCTGAATTTCATTACAAACAGTAACACATCTTCTGCACAGAACACATTTGGAAAGATCTCTCATAATAGATGGAGATGAACTATCACATGGTTTAGAAGACATCTCTCCTTCAAACCTGGATTCATCAACCTGTATCAACTCACCAAGTTTTTGAAGCTCACAGTTCTGATTTCTCCTGCAGCTAAGGCAATTTTTGGGGTGATCAGAAAGCATTAGCTCATATAAAACCTTCCTTGCTTTTCTCACTCTTTCAGTATTGGTATGAACCACCATACCTTCCTGTACCTCTACCATACATGATGCCTGTAAGTTCTTGGCTCCCTCAACTTCCACAACACATATTCTGCAGGAACCAATTTGATGCACGTCTTCCAGGTAGCAAAAGTGGGGAATGAGAATATTATTTCTTTTCGCCGCCTCTAAAATTGTGGTCCCTTTTTCCACGGTAATTTTTTTATTATTAATCGTTAAATTTACCATAATCATACCCTCCTGTCACATCTTAGGCATCTCATAGCTTCTGCAATGGCATTAAGTCTGTGGAAACCTAAAACAACTTCATCAAAAGATTTTTTCCTATCTTCTACATCAAGATATTTCATAGGAAATCTTTCATGTTCGATTATTTCTTTTTCATCAGAAGGCAACGGTATGTCAATATCTTCACCGGTATTCAGTATACCTTTGCCTCCCAGATATTTATCAATGGATTTTGCGGCGTTCTTGCCATCTGCAATTGCAGTTATTACCGTATCAGAACCTCTTATTACGTCTCCTCCTGCAAATACTCCTTTCATTTTCGTCATTAATGTATCTTTATTGGTTACAAATGTGCCCCATTTTGTAACCTCTACTTCGTCCTTGTTTATAAAAGGCAGGTCGGAGTATTGGCTTACGGCAGGAATTACAGTATCAACTTCAATAAAGAAATTTGAACCGGGGATTTCCTTGGGTTTTCTTCTTCCGCTGGAATCAAACTCTTTTAGCTCCATCCTTACACATTCTATTTTTTCTACATCGGTATCTCCTATAAATCTAACCGGAGCTGCCAGAGTTATTATTTTGATTCCTTCCTCAAGAGCTTCCTGAATTTCCCGGCGGTCTGCAGGCATATCATTCATTTCTCTCCTGTATACGATTGTGACGTCCTCCGCTCCCAGCCTTAAGGCAACTCTTGCGGCATCAATAGCTGTATTTCCGCCTCCTATTACTGCCACACGTTTACCTATGTTTACTTTCCTGCCCAGGTTAACATCCCTGAGAAAATCTAATCCATAGTATATTCCTTTGAGGTCTTCACCAGGGATATTTATCCTATGGGAGAATTGGGTACCTGTGGCAATATATATCGCATCATAATTATTCCTGAGGTAATAGAAGGTAATATCTGTTCCTACCTCAGTATTCAAATGAATATTTACGCCTGCCTGTTCAATCATTTTTATTTCTTTCTCAAGAATATGTGTGGGAAGCCTGTACTCAGGTATTCCAAAAGCCAGAATACCACCGGCTACCGGCTGGGATTCATATACATCAACATGATATCCCAACCTTGCTAAATAGTAACCACAGGTCAGACCTGAGGGGCCAGCGCCTATTATAGCAACTTTTTTATTGTTTTTGGGGAAAACAAGGTCCATATACGGCTCTTCGTTATTCAGTACATAATCAGCTACATACCTTTTCAAATCAGAAATTGCGATAGGCTCATCCAGTTGTGCTCTTCTGCATTTGCTTTCACAGGGATGAGTGCACACTCTGCCACAAATTGCAGGAAAAGGATTTTCTTTTCTTACCAGATTATATGCATCCCGTATTCTTCCTGCAGCAATTAATGCTACATAACCAGGAACATTAACTCCTGCAGGGCAGGCATTCTGACACGGGGATATGAACAGGTCCGCACATACTCCGGCTCTGCAATGCTTGTTTTTTATGTGTTCTTCATATTCCTCTCTGAAATATTTTATGGTACTAAGCACCGGATTGGGGGCAGTCTGGCCCAGTCCGCACATGGCTGTATCCTTTATAATCTCTCCTAATTCCTCAAGTTTTTCGATATCTCCCTCTCTGCCTTCACCTTTTGTGATTCTTTCAAGTATTTCAAGCATTCTTTTGGTACCAAGCCTGCAGGCTATACATTTACCACAGGATTCATCCTGAACAAACTCCATAAAATATTTAGCCATATCAACCATGCAGGTATCCTCATCCATGCTGATAAGGCCACCGGAGCCCATTATGGAGCCGAGTTTTGCAAGAGAGTCATAATCCATGGGTGTGTTCAGGTACTCTGTAGTAATACATCCTCCTGAGGGTCCACCTGTTTGAGCAGCTTTAAATGCCTTTCCTCCGGGTACTCCGCCGCCTATGTCGAATATAACGTCTCCAAGGCTTATTCCCATGGGCACTTCCACAAGTCCGGTATTGTTTATATCCCCTGCAAGTGCAAATACCTTGGTACCCTTGCTCTTCTCTGTGCCGTATTTACGGAACCACTCGTTTCCGTTGATAATTATGGTGGGTATGTTGGCATAGGTTTCTACATTGCAGATTATTGTAGGTTTACCAAACAGACCGCTTTGGAACGGGAATGGAGGTTTTTGCCTCGGCTCTCCTCTTTTGCCTTCAACCGATGCCATCAGGGCTGTTTCTTCTCCGCATACAAAAGCGCCTGCTCCAATTCTTATTTCTATATCAAAATCAAAGCCTTTCTGGAATATGTCCTTTCCGAGAATCCCATATTTTCTGGCTTTCTTTACAGCATTCTCAAACCTTTCAATAGCAAGGGGGTATTCTGCTCTTACATATATAAATCCTTTTTTTGCCCCAATCGCATACCCTGCTATCATCATGCCTTCAATTATCAGATGGGGATCTCCTTCGAGAATGCTTCTGTCCATAAAAGCTCCAGGGTCACCTTCATCAGCATTGCAAACAATATATTTCTCAGGTCCCGGTGCATTCAATCCTGCTTCTAACTTAATGCCGGTAGGAAATCCTCCACCTCCGCGACCTCTCAAACCGGATTTTTTTATTTCCTCTACCACTTGTCGGGGACTATTCTCTGAAAGGGCTTTTTCTATTGCAAAATAACCGTCATTTGCAATATATTCCTCAATTGAGTCGTAATCGATTCGTCCACAGTTTTTTAGTGAAATTTTAACCTGCCTGGTGAAAAAAGGAATGTCCTTGATGTAGGGTATATGCTCTCCGGAGTTCTTATCCTTGTAGGTGTTTTGAATTCTTATTTTGCCATCTATTAAATGTGAATAAATAATAGGTTGTATATCAGCTGCTTTCAATTTCGTATATATTACACCTTCCGGATATATTACCATCACAGGACCAAGGTCGCAGACTCCTATACATCCTGTCCGTACTACAAGGGTATCTTTTTCTATATTAAAATTTCTTAATGTATCCTGAAGGGCTTCATATACCTCCTGACAATCCGAAGATATGCAGCCTGCTCCTGAACACACTAATATTTTATATTTATAGCCTGAAACATAATTATTATATTCTTCTTTTATCCTAATAAGATCTTCTTTTGTCCTGATGTGAAGCTCCTGCATTGTAATCCCCCCAATTAGTTATACTTATTAATAATTACATGAAGTTTATCAGGATTTACTTGTTTATAGACTTTATCGTTAATTGTCATTGCCGGTGCCAGGCCGCATGCTCCTATACACCGCATGACTTCAAGGGTGAACCTTCCATCCTCCGTGGTGCCTCCTACATCAATATCAAGGAGCTCCTTCAATCTTTGAATAATCTGTTTACCGCCTCTTACATAACAGGCAGTTCCCAGACATACTCTTATGGTATTCCTACCTCTGGGCTTGGTCGAAAAAAATGAATAAAAGGAAACTACACCAGAAACTTTAGATAATGGTATCTGCAATCTTTCAGCGATAAACTGCTGTACTTCCATAGGAAGATAGCCAAAAATCCCCTGGGCGTAATGAAGGATTTGAATAAGGCAATCTTCTCTATAGCCATACTCTTTAATTAGTTCATCAACCCTTTCGTATTTTTCTTTTTCTGTCTCTTTTTTGCATGCACATTGGCTACTCTGAACGCTCATATAATCACTCCTATACTTTAATATTGATAAAATTATTTTGAGGCTTTTATGCTGAGCACATGCTGCTAGATTATACAGAGGGCTATGAAGTAGTTTTCTGAGTATGTATTTAAGTGTATTTATTAAGTATATTAAAGTGCATTATTGAGAGCAAAAATATTTTAAAAGTATGTTTATTTTTTAACAATCATTGTCAAAAAAATAACATATTAGGGCAAATAAAAATTTTTTTCTAATTACAATTAGTAAGAATAATTTTCTATAACCCTACTTTGTATTTTTGCTGCATCCATTACTTTGTCCATAATTATTCTATAGATATCGCAGAGTGAATCTTGCAGATCAAAGAAGTTTTTGATTTCTTTTAGTTTTCTTTCATTAAAATTACTTAAGTCGGCTAAATCAATTTCCATACCTTTATCACTGGAGCATAGTTGAAAAATTCCTTTATATACGTAGAAATCCTCAGTTATATTAAGGTTTACTACTTTAAGGTTTTTACAATACACTTTCCTTCCCTCCAAAATATCATTTTATTTTTTATATTTTGGCATGAAACTTATGCGAAGTCATAATGTGTATTCAAAAATGCCATTAAACGAACCCTGAAATGTTGTTTATTAACGAATATTCCTAGGAGGATTCCAAAGTAGCGGCTACTTATGAGGATTACTTATTGCCGACTTCCAGTGAATTTAACCATGAAGCAGATTTAAGTGAATATTAATACCTATTTATATTATACTACGCTGTCTTATAGAAAATATATTGTTCAAAAAAAAATACATGTTAACAATGAATGTAATAACGACTGTATGTTAATATTATCACAAACAAAAGACTTATGCAACTATTTTTCTATGAATTTATTAATAATTATTTTGTTTTAAATTGTATAAATTTTCGTACATACTATATATTACGCTAATTCAAATCATGGATGATATTCCTTAACGTTCCAAATATGCTTATATTCACCTTTTTGTATGAATTATCATATTATACTTATGTTCATTGTTTTATTTAGTACTGCAAAAAGGCAGGACATCTGTAGTTATAATTGGTCAATGACAGCGGCGGTATTTTAAAGGAATCGAGGCTTGACAATAACTATGGACCAAAATAAAACTCCGCTTTTTGATGCTATAAAAAGATATGTCAGTAATAATATAATACCCTTTCATGTGCCGGGGCATAAACATGGAAGAGGCCTGACAGAATTTAGAGATTATGTGGGCGAAGTGGTACTTCACATGGATGTAAATGGAATGGAGGATCTGGATTATGCTAATAATCCAACAGGTGTCATCTTTGAAGCTGAAAAACTAATGGCACAAGCATATGGCGCTAAAGATGCTTTTTTTCTTGTAAATGGAACAACTTCCGGTGTTCAAACCATGATAATGAGTGCCTGCGAACCTGGAAATAAAATTATTATACCCCGCAATGCCCATAAGTCTATAATTGGAGGAGTAATTTTAAGCGGAGCAATACCGGTATTTGTGCAACCTGAAATAAACAAAAACCTTGGTATTGCCATGGGAGTACCTGTAGAAAATATTAAATCAGCAATTAATAAGAATCCTCATTCCAAAGCTGTGCTTATAATAAATCCTACTTACTATGGTGTCGTATCAGATATAAAATCAATAATATCGATTGCTCATATGCACAAAATGGTGGTTCTGGCTGATGAAGCCCATGGAGCCCACATGCCTTTCCATAGCGGCTTTCCGGTTTCAGCAATAGAAGCTGGGGCAGATTTAAGCGCAATCAGTATGCATAAAACCGCTGGTTCGTTAACTCAAAGTTCTGCTCTTCTTTTAAACAGCAATATTATATCCCGCGACAGGGTCAGGCAGGTTTTAAATCTTACATATACCTCAAGTGCATCATATCTGTTAATGTGTTCACTGGATGCGGCAAGAAAGCAAATGGTTATGAGAGGAAAAGAGCTTCTGGAAAATGCTCTGCAACTTGCAAGATGGTCTAGAAACCAGCTTAACAATATTGAGGGAATATATGCTTTTGGCAAAGAAATTACAGGCACCCCAGGGTGTTTTGATTTTGATGAAACAAAATTAGGGATTAATGTACGTAATCTTGGTTACACAGGCTACCAAATAGAATCTATTTTAAGAAAACAATATAACATACAGGTGGAAATGTCTGACTTATATAATATTCTGGCTTTGATCACAATAGGAGACAGAAAGGAAGATGTAGAAGCTTTAGTGAATGCTTTCAAAGATATATCATTAAAATCAAAAATCAAAGAACTCAAAAATTCTACTATTATACCTCCAAACCCAGAAATGATAGTTTCACCTCGTGATGCTTTCTACAGCAATAAAAAGGTAGTCAGCTTGGAAGCGGCCGAAGGTGAAATTGCAGGAGAAATGATTATGGCATATCCGCCAGGAATACCTGTAATATGCCTTGGAGAAAGAATTACTAAGGATATAATAGACTATATTAAAATATTAAAGGAAGAAAAGTGCCAGCTTCAGGGTACTGCGGATCCCTTTGTAGAACATATTAGTGTCCTGGGTACCAAGGAAGGGGATTTAAATAATCATAATAATGCCAAGAATGACCAATACAGCACCCATTAGTCTGATAAATGTTATTTTCTCTCCCAGAAATATGGCAGCAAAAACCAGAGTTACAAGTGGGGAACTAGACATGATAATTGTAACCAGGGACACTTCTCCCCTTTTCACTGCTGCAAAATAGGCCAAATCACCTATTAGTGTGGCAAGGACTGCCTCAATGGCAATACAAAGCCATCCATTTATATTTATATTTTTGATATCTGGGAAATTTCCGCTAAAGGTACTCCATATCAATATCACGCATGCAGCGAACAAAGTTCTGATTGTTAAACCCGTTACCGAATTTACATTTCTTAATGCAAGCTTTGCAAATATTGGTGCAATTCCCCAGCATACCATTCCAAATAATGCCAATAGGAATACCATAACTTTTTTTCTCCAAATTGACTTTTTAAAAAATTTATTCATAAGCAATAATGTGTTGTCTTATTTCCTATAACATGAAATTATGCCTTATATTAACTATTTAGTACTAATTCATTAAAATTAACGGAAAATGTTTTTCTTTATGTAATGATTTGATATGCGATGAAATGCTTTTCATATGCAATAAACTTTTTCATTTGCAATAAAATAATGTCTGAATAAAGGAAATGATTAATGGTATTTAATGATAGCATTAAATAAACTGCTTATACAAATAATAATTAAAGCTCATAAATGCAATTTGTTTTTAATTTATTTACTACTATATGACAATAATCATTCAATATCAGGGGGTTTTTATATTGAATTGTAATGGGAAAATACGTTACTTATTTTTTATAGCATATTTATTATGCTTTTTTGTATTGTCAGGTTTTAAAAGCAAAATCTGTTACAATTACATTATTGAAAATAATGAGGAGCCCTATTATTATGAGGAAAATACTCCTGAATTTGAGGAACCTCTTGTTTCTGGTCCAATAAAGGACTTACCCTGGGATGAAAATGAATCTTTTTTAAATTCTTTAGAACAAAATAATACACCAATATTAATGGCTGCTTACAGAACAGTTCTTAAAAATCCTCTTCCAGGGGAAGAATATAATGTCCACCTGGCCGCCAGCTTGTTATGCGGAACAATAATAAAGCCAGGAGAAGTTTTTTCTCAGAATCAGCTCCTTGGCCCTTATACGAAAGAAAAAGGTTATAGGGAAGGGCCTACTTATATTGGTTCTCAACTGACAACAACTGTAGGCGGAGGAGTGTGTAAAATATCATCTACACTCTATAATGTGGCAATTCTCTGTAATCTTGAAATAGTCCAGCGGTACAACCATAGTATGCCTGTACCCTATGTACCTTATGGTCAGGATGCCACTGTAGCATATGGTGTAAAAGACTTAAAAATCAGGAATAATACGGACTTCCCCATCATGATCTGGGCTGAAGGTATTGGGGAAATCCTTTATATTGCTTTCTACGGATCTCAGGAACCTCCGGAAGTAAAGTGGCATCATGAATTTCTTGCAACTGAAAAAGCACCTTATATATATAAAATTAATCCTGCACTGGCAGAAGGAGAACAAAACGTACTACTTGAAGGGATGAATGGAGCAACGGTAAAGTCATGGGTTACTATTCATTACAGTGATGGCAGGGTTGTTACAAGACAATTAGGTATAAGCCATTATTTACCTATGCCCCATATTATTGAAAGAAATAAATAAATATAATGTAATGTTCATAAATAATAAACTGGGTTATTCTGCTAATGGAAAAGAAATAAAAAATAATATAATCAAATAATAATTCATAATAATAAATTGAATACGCTAAAAAATACTTAGTATATATTCTGAATAAAGATAATAGAGTATAAAAAGTAATCTTTATTATCTTAATCGGGTTATTTTACATGAAAAAATCTTTTAGGTTATTTCTCTTAGCTTACAGTTTATCTAATTTTGGAGATACTCTTAGAGTTGTAGCTGTAACCATTCTCATTTTTAATATAACAGGATCCGGCTTGTCTGCAGGTCTCTCAGTATTTTATTCATTGATACCGGGTATTATGTTGTCAAGATTTGCAGGAAAGCTGGGAGATATATTCCATCCAAAATACGTTTTGGTGATTGTAGAACTTATTAGGAGTATTGTGGTAATACTTTTTATTTCATTTAATGATATTTCGGTGATTTTTATATTACTGGTCATTCTTGCAACTCTGGATGTAATATATAATCCATCTTTTAGAAAAATTTGCGTAAACCTTGCAGGAAAAGATAAAGTGCTAAGAGGCAATTCCCTTCTAAGTGGCGTTTCAGGGCTCACAAATATTCTAGGCTCATTGCTTTCAGTAATTATTATAAGCACTTGTGGCTCAGACTGTATTTTTTTAATAAATAGTATTTTACATGCTTTGTCTGCAGCAATTATCATACTCCTTAATACAGGTCCAGCCTATGGATACAGAACTCACTATAAGCTTATTCAAAGAGACAATAAACTTTTTCATAGTATGAATAAAAAGGGAATCATGCAAAAAATAGCATTTGGGAATATTTTAGAATCTTTAGGGAATTGTAGTAATATAAACGTAATTAAAGAGATTTTTCTGATTAATGTAATTATATCCTTTTGCATAATATCAATAAATATGGCCTTTTATCCCTTTGCCTTTGATGTGCTAAAAGTGACTGAAAAGGGATGGAGCCTGATAATGTCAATATTTTACACAGCTAACATACTGGCAATGATAATAAGTATTACTTTTACAAAAAAGATTAAGAAAATATACATGCTCTTTGTTTATGTATTTCTTTTCATTGTATCAGTAATATGGTTTACCTATAGTATACTTGATAACATTGTCATTATACTGCTTCTTCAGTTAGTTGAAGGAATATCTTTATCTTTATGCGGAATACTCTTACTGTCAAAACTTCAAATTTCAATTGAACCCCAATATTTATCCAGAATAACAGGCTTAAGTGATTATATAAATAATATGGGAAAACTTGCTGGTACAGTCTATGCATATATCATAATCAAGTATTATTCTGTAAAACATGTTTTTGTTTTTAGCTCATTTATCATACTTTCATATGTTCTATTCAAAACAGCAATATCTGGATGGTCACACTTTTACCCGGTAAAAAATAATATATATAAGGGTAAATATATTGAAGTGTATAAAAAAGTAAGAAAATATAGAAAGAATAAAATATGGATTGGAGATTAAAGTGGAAACATTAATGAGGGGTTCTACAGGCCCAAATGTTAAACTTATTCAAAGTCTTCTCAATAGAATAGGCTATAATTCAGGTCCGGTAGACGGATTTTTCGGTTCCATGACAGAGCAGGCTGTAATAAGATTTCAAAGGGATAATGACCTGGTAGCAGACGGTATAGTTGGTCCTGCCACATGGAACGTGTTTGAAAGACTCTTAAGAGGCTATGATGTATATACAATACGCAGAGGGGATACTGTATATAATATAGCCGCCAGATATTATACTACTATTAATGCAATATTAACTGCAAATCCTGGTTTAAATCCACTTAATTTATCAATAGGGCAAAGAATTATAGTCCCTTATGGAATAGATATCGTATTTACTGATATTGACTATACTTATGAAATTCTTGAGCTACAGATTCAAGGACTTCAAGTAAGATATCCCTTCCTTGAAATCGGCAGTATCGGTACCAGTGTAATGGGTAAAAATTTATATTATATTAGATTAGGCCGCGGTCCCCGAGAAGTGTCATATAATGGATCCCATCATGGTAATGAATGGATCAGTACACCCCTGTTAATGAAATTTATAGAAAATTTCTCCAAAGCCTATTCTGTTGGAGGAAATATTCGGGGATATAATATACCTAATATTTTTAACAGCAGCAGTATATACATTGTACCTATGGTAAACCCTGATGGAGTGAACATGGTAACCTATTGGCCGAATTATCCGAGCCCGGTTTATGAACAGGCGGCGCAGCTTAATAATACCGGTTTGCCGCTTCCCAGAGTGTGGAAGGCTAATATTCGTGGTGTAGATTTAAATCTTAATTATCCTGCAGAATGGGAAAGAGAGAAACAGCTTCAGCTGGAACAAGGAATCAATTCTCCAAGGCCAAGGGATTATGGAGGTGAAGCTCCTTTATCAGAACCTGAATCTCTTGCCATGTATAATTTCACAAGGAACCATAATTTTAGACTGGTTATAGCTTATCATACTCAAGGTGAAGTAATATATTGGCAATTCTTAGATCTTGCCCCACCTGAAGCATTGACAATAGCCAATATTTTTTCAAGAGCCAGCGGATATACAGTTGTAGACATTGCAGGTGAAGCAGCATATGCAGGATACAAAGACTGGTTTATCCAGGACTTTCGAAGGCCGGGATATACCATTGAGTTAGGTAGGGGGGTTAATCCCTTGCCAATTAGCCAATTTAACAGTATATATGAAAAAAACGAAGAAATCATGCTTCTTGCACCAATAATTTAGGGTATCCTTTTATCATAAAAGTGCAGGACTGTCCCTCTACCTTGTAACCTGCTCTGTAAAAGTATGAGGAATTTGTACCCAGGTAACCTTTTTCGCCAGAGCAGCTATTGCAATAGGTACATATGTAAATATAAAGAATGGGAAAGGAAACAAATATAGTATTTTTTTGTGTCTATCGCAATGAATTTGTTTCCATTCAGTAATAAGCGTTATTAATCCAAAGAATAGCAGTGATAAATATACCTTGTATATAATAGAACATGTCTCAGATAAAGCTGTAACTACAACTTCATAATGAAAATTAATTAATCCATATATTACAGCCAAAATGTTTATGGTTAATAAAACCAGCAAAAACAGAATTGCAGGAAAAACTGTTGCCAGCATGTCAAAGCATTGGAATCCTTTATCTGACCAGCATCCTCGCAAAAGTTTCATGCCATAGTTTTGTACTATCTGATAAAATCCTTTTGTCCACCTTATTCTTTGATTCCAGGATGTTTTAAGGTCAATGGGTTGTTCATCATAAAGGATGGCTTTTTCACAGTAACCAATAACTTCGCCATGCAGAACCTTATCCACTGTAAATTCAATATCTTCTGTCATTAAGTGGTATTTCCATCCTCCATCTTTTTTAATAATTTCGCTGGATACCAGAAAACCTGTCCCGGAAATTGTGCAACTGGTACGGCAAATCATTCTTGCACCATTTAAATATTTTGACTCGCGTAAAAACCACAAGGCATATCCCGCTGAAATCCAATTATAACCGTAATTTTTAGAATTTCTATAACTTGTCACAACAGAATATCCTGCATCAAACACTTTATTAATTTCTTTTACAAAATTAGCATCCAGTATATTATCTGCATCAAAAACCAGATATCCCTCATAATGATCAATGCCGTAATATTCTTTAATTTTTTTAAAGGCAAATTCTAAAGCATATCCCTTACCTATTTTTTCCTCATCATATCGTTCAAAAACAATTGCCCCATATCTACGTGCTACTTCTGCAGTATTATCTGTACAATTATCGGCAATAACGAAAATATCCAAAAGTTCCTTCGGATAATCTTGAGAATGTATACTCTTTAAAAGGTCTCCTATAACCTTGCTTTCATTCCTGGCAGGGACTACAACGGCATATTTGTGCATTTTTTGTGTTCTAAATTCCGGCATTTTCTTTAATAATCGTATGCATACAAAAACAAACTGATATGAATAAAAGCATAAAATTAAAACAGATATTAACAAGTTTAAGTATTTCAAGAATTCCGCCATGCAATTCTACCTTCCTTTGGATGTTATCAGATGACAGTATTCTTATGTTCTTATGCTTTTATTAATCAGGTTAAAGCAATTCTTTTCTAAGCTGTTCTGCAGACTTTATTGATAAATATCCAAGGGGTATATCAAATACTGTTCTGGCTCCAGTTTGTCCTTCCTTATTTAATCTATAGGCAGCTCTGGCATAAGCTACAAGCACACTTGATGTAAACTCAGGATTGCTGTCCAGTTTGAGAGAAAATTCAATAATTTGCTTATTTCTATCTCCAGTAACGCCACTGCAAATTACAAATCCCCCATGAGGCATGGAAGAATGATTCTGCTTTAATTCCTCTTCTGATATAAAGGTTACTCTTGTATCATAATCAGCAAAATAACCAGGCATGTTTTTTATTTCTTTTTCGATGGCAGCCTTATCAGCTCCCTCTTCTGCAACTACATAACAATCTCTGATATGTTTTTCTCTGGCAGATAATTCTGGATTTTCTCCATTTCTGACTCTTTCAATAGCTTCCTGGACTGGAATGGTATATTGAATTCCAGACTTTACTCCCTTTACCCGCCTTATTGCATCAGAATGTCCCTGACTCACACCTCTTCCCCAAAAAGTATATATAGAACCATGGGGTAATACTGCTTGAGATATTAATCTATTTATAGAAAACAGTCCCGGATCCCAGCCTATTGATATGATGCCAATCTTTCCTCCGGTATCTGCAGCCTGCTGTATCATGTCAAAATATTCAGGGATTCTTGAATGGTTATCGTAACTATCCACAGTATTAAATAACCTGGCAAATCTTGGCCCCTGTTCCGGTAAATCGGTAGCAGATCCTCCGCACAGAATCATAACGTCAATCTTATCCTTCATCTTTTCTGCCTCAGATATATGGAATACATTGACAGAAGGGTCTAAAGGTGTAATCTTTTCTGGATCCCTTCTTGTAAATATTGCAACAAGCTCCATATCAGGATTTTGTTTTATTGCAAGTTCTACACCTCTTCCAAGATTTCCATATCCTACAATACCAATTCGAATCATATGTTTATTGTGCTCCTTTCAAGCTATAAGTTAATTTCCCACAAAATTATTGCCTTTTTCCCTCAAAATATAATTATTATTGTTTATTGTACTAAATGAAAAATACAAATTCAATAAACTCCCTTGGATACGTCATACTCTCTCTATTGTGCATTCCTGAAAACTGATTTTACTGCCTTGAAAAATCCTATTTTATTGCCATAATTTAATGTACCCATACGGTAAATTCTAATTGCCAGGTAAGCCATAAAATACAAAGTAATCAACAATAAAATTATTGCAACAATAAGATCTGTCAAAGGCACGGTAGTCATTGTATAGCGAATAAACATAGCCATTGGCGATGTAAACGGAACAATTGATATAACTTTCATCAATAAACTGTCAGGCATGTTCAGGCTAATACTGCAAAGAAGAAATGCAGCAATAAATACAAATTGAATAGGAGTCATAGAACTGTTAACTTCTTCAACTTTACTTACTAATGCACCTACCGAAGCATATAAAAAGTAATACATGAGAGTTCCGAAAAGAGCAAATATTATGAAAACAAATATAGCTCCCAAACTCATTCCTTCCTGTATGGCTCTTATCAGAAATTCAGGGTAATTGTTCTGATTTAAGGCAATACCAAAACCTGCTGTTAAGATCATTAATAACAGCTGTCCAATGCTAACAACTGTTGAAGCCAGTACTTTGCCCCATATAAGGTTCTTTGAAGAAGTATTTGTAATAAGCAGTTCCATCGTACGGTCATTTTTTTCCCGTGCAACAGAAGTCGCAACTGAGTTACCATATAAAATTATTATAAAGTAGACTAAAAACATTCCAACATAGGCGAAAAGAAATCCAGTGGTGGCATTTTTTCCCAATATTTCAGTATTTGCCTGAATGTGGACACTCTCAGCTTTATCAACCTTTACCGGGTCAATCCCTTCTTCCAGCAAAATAATGTTTCGGTTATATCTTGATAATTCAGCAGAAATAATGCTGGTGCTTCTGTCATACATGGATAAGTCATTTGCAATAAGTATATAACTCGTTATTGATGTAATTAAAATACCTTTTTCAATTTCTCCACTTTCTACTGCTTTACGCAATTCCTTTTCATCAAAATAGTATTTCGCAACATTAAAAGGATAAAATGCTTTCAATTCTTCCCGGTCTATTACGTTATTTACAATAGAATAACCATATTCATTATTTCCTGTGATGTTTATTGCATTATATTCTTCTGTCTTATTTTCTTCTATTATTTCCTGTTCTGTATTCCTCTCTGATACTTTATTATCAAACATAGAAATAATAGTTGGAATAAAAGTCCCAATCAGAATTATAACCAGAATAATTAACGTTGTGATCCTTACGGCTTTTTCTTTTAGTTTATTGCAAAGTTCAAATGCAAATACCACTTTCATGTCCTTCATCATATTTTCCCCCCTTCAGGCCCTTCTTCCTGATTATAAGAAGTATCCCCGCTTTCAAGGCGTATAAATATCTCTTCCAAGCTAGGTTCATAGAAACTAAACAGTTCAATCGGAAGATTGAGGTAAATGATATCTGACAAAACCTGGTTAGCAGTTTTATCCCTTAAACACTCAACTATCAGCGAATGCCTGTCTTTATCCACTTTAACATCGGATAATCTGGATATTTCTCTTTGAGACTCTTCAAGAGATAAATCCGATATTCTTATTCGCAGTTTGTTCTTGCCAAGTTTTCTCTTAATATCTCTTAAATTGTCACTTAGAATAATCCTTCCGTTCTGTATAAATGTCACGTCATCACAAAATTCTTCAACATGACCCATTTGATGGCTGGAAAAGATTACAATCCTGTTCTTGGTAATAAATTCACGGATTAAATCCTTTAAAACTTGAGCATTAACAGGATCAAGTCCGCTGAAGGGTTCATCAAGAATGAGTATATCTGGATCATCAATAACTGCCTGTAATATTTGAATTTTTTGCTGATTGCCTTTAGATAAAGTATCCAATGTTTTCTTTGCATATTCTAGCAGATCTACACGTTCTAGCCATTGGATAGCTGATTTTTTTGCGTCAGCCTTAGACATATGCTTAAGCTGTCCGAAGTATACCAACTGATCAAGAATTGATATTTTAGCATACATTCCTCTTTCTTCAGGCAAATACCCTATTTTATAATCCTTTCTATTAAAAGGTTTTCCGTCAAGAATTAATTCTCCCGAATCAGGTTCAAACACATTCATCAAAACCCTTATTGTTGTGGTTTTTCCGGCACCATTTCTGCCAAGAAACCCCATTGCCCTGCCGCTTTCCACCTTAAAGGATACATTATGAAGAATTTGTTTTCCTGAAAAACTTTTGTTAATATTGCATACTTCTAATCTCATATAATACCTCACGCTTTACTATTAAAATATTTATTTTTTTATTAATCTATAAAGAACATTTCCTTTTTAAATTCAATTCTCCAGCATAAGGATAAAAAGATAATTTTAGCTCTTACAAAATATATAAAATTGTATCATTTTAGCCAGTTATATACAAGGTACATGGAAAGATCTGTCCAGAATAATAAACTATATGAGACCATTGAAAATATCTTAGTTAAAATCAGGATACAATTTAAGTTAATTCGTTGCGGTAGCTTTCTTAAGGCATATGCTCCAAGCTAGCACAACAGTCTACTTTAATACATTTGGTATAGGACAATACCAACATATATTGCAAATACGTAATAAGGTTGATAAAATTGAATTTAAGCTGTGTAAATACTAGTGTTTGAAACATGCTACAAATATTTATAATCAGCTTTTTTCCGTTGTATAACTTACGATTTGCAAATCTTCTTTAACTTTTTCAAATCGTAAATTATATATAATAAATTTTGTATTTTGAGTTTGATAACTTAAATAGCTTAATATTGGGAGCGATGAAGATGAATTCTCTGACAGAAAAAATATTAAAGTATATACCGGTTCTAGATACTGTGAAGTCTTATAAAAAAGAATACATAAAAAAAGATACAATTTCTGCATTGACAGTAGCTGTACTGGCAATACCACAGTCTATGGCATATGCTATTATTGCAGGAGTAAATCCGGTATATGGACTATACACTGCAATTGTTACCAGTATATTCGGGTCAGCATTCGGAAGCTCAAGCCATCTCATAACCGGACCTACCAACGCCATTTCTTTATTAATAGCTAGTAATATGAAAAATTATATGGGCAGGGAAAACGCCTATGAAATGCTATTTATGATGACTTTCATAGTAGGTATAATACAAATCCTGTTTGGGATAATAAAACTGGGAAAGGTAATCAATTATGTTTAACATGCTGTAATTGTAGGTTTCACAGCAGGTGCGGGAGTATTAATAGCCTTAGGACAGTTAAATCAAATTTTGGGCATCAGTATCAAAAATTCTGCCCAGATGACCACGATGGAAAAGGTATTTTATGTACTTGGCAATATTGGAAGTACAAACATGTTTTCACTTGGGTTGGGAGTACTTACCATACTAGTAGTAATAGCATGTAAAAAATGGAATAAAAACCTTCCCGGCGCATTAATCGGTATTATGCTTTCCATTGTTATTGTTGTGCTGTTTGACCTTGATAAAGCAGGTGTAAAATTAACAGGAGATATTCCTTCCTCACTGCCTCCCTTTAAGTTGTTCAATCTAGATATAAATTCTGCAAGGGAGTTGCTCAGCGGTGCTCTTGCTATTGCGATTATCGGCCTGGTAGAAGCAATTTCTATTGCCAAATCCATTTCAAGTACATCTCGAGAGAAGATTAATCCCAACCAGGAGTTTATCGGACAGGGAATTGCTAATGTGGCAGGATCTTTTTTTCAATGTTTCGCCAGTTCGGGATCTTTTACCCGTTCTGCAGTAAATTATTACAGCGGAGCAGCCACCAGATTTTCAGGAATCCTGTCAGGTGTAATTGTAGCAATAATACTGTTCTTCTTCGCTCCTTATGCAAAATATATACCGATGCCCAGCCTTGCCGGGGTCATTATGACTATTGCCTACAGCATGGTAAATAAGAAGGAAATGCGAAAAGTATATAAGGTGGGAAAATCAGATTCTGTTGTAATGTGGCTTACCTTTGGAGCAACTGTACTGATGCCTGACCTCGACTGGGCCATATATATGGGTATTATTATATCTATAGCACTTTATCTTAGGGATACCAACAAGGTTCCGGTAAAAATTCTGGTGCCTTCTACAGAAGCAGGAGGCTATTTTAGAGAACGGGAGATTGATACCGTAAAAACAAAAGAAGATATACTAATTGTACAGATAGAAGGCAACCTTTATTTCGGTTCTGCTTATGATCTGGAGCACAAACTGGAGACACTGGTTGACAAGGCAAGGGTTTTCATTCTTAGGATGAAAAGTGTTACAATGATTGATATAACATCCTTAGATACACTCAAGGTATTTATACGGCGTATAAAGGAGAACGGAGGAACAGTCCTGGTATGCGGTGTAAGCACCGGACTTAATTCCATGCTGCTAAACTCCGAACTAACAGATGAAATTGGAGAAGAGAATATATTCATGTTTGAAAATGAAGTCTTTGCCTCATCCAAAAGAGCTATAGAGAAAGCACAGATGATTTTAAAGGAAAAACAACCTTCCCCTGTTAAAACCTGATTTTCTGATTCCGTATGACACAATAAAAAAGCCATATATTAGGCTTTTACAGAGACTTTTGTATTGGATTTGCTCCTAAACTTTATAGTACAACTTTTAAAGGCTGGAATCTAATGTTCATATTTTAATTACACATTTAGAAAGGTGATTTATGATAAATAAATATATTGTAGAGAACCTATTTGGCATTAATGGATTAAATATTGCATGGTATGGAGTTATTATTGGGTTCGGAATTTTAATTGGGGTTTTTATCGCCTGTCATGAAGCAAAACAACAGAACCTAAAAAATGATATTATCTTTGATTTCCTCTTTTTAGCACTCCCCATCGCTATTATCTGCGCAAGGATTTATTATGTTGTATTTGAATGGAAACAGTATACTGGGAACTTTATGAAAATAATTGCTATTTGGGAAGGTGGACTTGCTATATATGGAGGTGTTATCGGCGGATTAATTGCTGCGATTATATTTTCTAAACGCAACCATTTTCCACTTTTTCGTCTTATTGACATGGTTGTACCTAGCTTAATTCTTGGGCAGGCAATTGGGCGCTGGGGTAATTTTATAAATCAAGAAGCTTATGGAAACGTAGTCACTAATCCAGAACTCCAGTTTTTCCCCTACTCCGTATATATAGAACAGTTAGGAGAATGGCATCAAGCTACATTTTTCTATGAAAGCATGTGGAATTTATGCATATTTACCATACTGATTTATTTTCGAAAAAGGACAAAGTTTAGCGGTCAACTTTTAGCAACTTATTTTATGGGATATGGATTAGGCCGATTTTGGATTGAAGGGTTACGTGCAGATAGCCTTTACTTATTCTCTGGGCTTAGAATATCGCAAATAGTATCATTGGTTCTAATTATTACAGGAATTATTATGATTGTCTTACGGAAAAAACTCTTAAAAGAAGCACCTGAGTATAAAGGTGAATATATGATTAAATAAAAAGATACCTCTGCCAGTTTTGACACTGAAGGTGTCATAAATCATAAACCCTTCGCAATGTCCAAAGTGCTGAGTCACCATTCCTTTATCACTTGCTACAGCAATTTTTATCATTTTAGTTTTCCTCCATTTCTTCTAATATTTTAGCAACAGGCTTAAGCCAATCACCATCAAAGAGTTCTATCACGCCCTTATCACACGCGGCTGAAATTTTGGGATTGATAGGAATCTTAGCAAGCACTTTTAATTTGTGCTTTTCGGCAATTTCATCAATATGGCTGTCTCCGAATATTTTGTGCTCCTTACCACAATCCGGACATTTATAGCAGGACATATTTTCTACTAAACCAATGATAGGGATATTCATCAGCTCAGCCATCTTTACTGCTTTTGATACAATCATGGATACCAGTTCCTGTGGTGAAGTTACCACAATAATCCCGTCAACTGCAATGGATTGAAATACCGTAAGAGGGACATCGCTGGTACCTGGTGGCATATCAATAAACATGAAATCCACATCACTCCAGATAACATCCGTCCATAACTGCTTTACCGTATTACCAATTATAGGCCCTCTCCACACAACAGGATCAGTATCATTCTCTAAAAGCAAATTGATAGACATAATATCAATACCTGTCTTACTTCTAACCGGAAACAGGCCAAATTCACTGCCTGTGGCTTTTTCTCTTATACCAAATGCTTTTGGAATAGAAGGTCCGGTAACATCCGCATCAAGAATAGCGGTGTGATAACCCATTCTATTCATGGTAACTGCAAGCAGAGAGGTTACCAGCGACTTGCCAACCCCTCCTTTCCCGCTGACAACACCAATAACCTTTTTGATACTGCTTATTTCATGTGGTTTCTCGGATAAAGCATTTTTCTTTTCCTTTCTTTCCGCACAGTCTTCCAGGCAACTGTTACAACTTTGATTGCAATTCTCACTCATAATCTTATCTCCTTTATTTTAGATTGTTATTTCTCTACCAGCTGACAGATAATCAATACTGTTTGTGTCAAGTATTCGTAGGCAAATTTTTCATTTTCCTTGCAGTAAGAATTTGTCAATATTTTTATGCTTAGCTTGAGACTACTTACCGCATTTATTCCACGGTTCCCTTGACAACGAGCCTCTATCGGCATGCATTCAGGCATCACCGGCACCACCCATTCTGAGCAAGCAGCAGGGCGTTGGAGTATGGCTGATGCCTGGCTAAGAAGCCTAACATGCCGCATACTCATTGTCAAGGGACTTTCGCGGCATAAACGCTACCTTATCTATATACCATTTCACTGAATACTTTAAGGTCAAACATATTACGGATTGCTTTCCTACCATTTGTAATCTTGCAGTTCGAAAATGGTATTTGCCCTTGGTGTATTGGATATAATGACTTCTTAACTGTTTTCTTTACTGCTGCCTGGGTACTGCTAATAGTTTCTACAAAACGCTCTGTAAGCCTTTCTGAAAGCTGTCCTGATATAAGTGCTGATATCTTATCTTTGAAACCTTTCTCCATCTTTAAAGCTATGATTTTTGATAAGTTGTTAGCCCC
>DULL01000062.1 GCA_012840395.1 Clostridiaceae bacterium
CATACCCTGTGTATTAGGCAGGGCTTTTTGCCATGCATTTCTTTGCCTTGCAGCCCTTGTTTTCTATTTAGCTATATAAATTTTGACTGTCAAGGACGGGCTTTGCCCGTTCACTTTATCCTTGACTAGCAAAATTTTATAGCTATTATTCTTTTGGGGCTGCATTCTCTAGAATTCTTTAGTTATTCTAAGAGAAATTCAGCTCTTTTTTCATTTTTACTTAACAGCTCCTAAAATTGCCCTTATCTAATGCCTCTGGCCGCTCAGTACTTGTCCTGATGCAAACAGCAGGAAACTTGAAATAAGAGGCTTCTTCCGGCAATGTCCCGCTATCTGAAACTACACAAAAAGCATTTATCTGAAGATTATTATAATCTGAAAAGCCAAATGGCTTTAGATTTCTTACCAATGGATGAAATTTGAATTCCCTCTTCTCTATAAATTTTGCACTTCTGGGATGAGTGCTATAAATAACAGGCATATCGTAATATTCTGCCAAAGCATTTACTGCATTCATAAGAGAAAAGAAATTCACTTCAATATCAATATTTTCTTCACGATGGGCAGAAAGTATAATATATTCTCCTCTCTTCAATCCCAGTTCGTCAAGAATTCTGCTTTTTTTGATTTTATCAATATTTGCAGTTAATACTTCAGCCATGGGAGAACCTGTTACATAGGTACGCTCCTTTGCAACCCCTTCATAATTTAAATAACGTCTAGCATGTTCGCTATAGCACAAATTCACATCAGCAATATGGTCAACTATTCTTCGGTTGGTTTCCTCAGGCAAATTTTCGTCAAAACATCTGTTGCCTGCTTCCATATGAAATATTGGTATTTTTAGTCTTTTAGCTGATATAGCTGATAAAGCTGAATTTGTATCACCCAAAACTAAAAGCGCATCTGGTTTTAATTCTGAGAGTAACTTATAGCTTTTTGCAATGATATTACCAATTGTTTCACCTAAATCTTCACCAACTGAATCTAGATAATAATCCGGTTTTCTTAAGCCCAAATCCTCAAAGAATATCTGATTTAATGTATAATCCCAGTTTTGACCTGTATGTACAAGTATATGTTCAAAATATATATCACATTTTTTTATTATTTCAGACAAACGTATTATTTCAGGTCTTGTACCAAGTATTGTTACTAGTTTTAATCTGCTTATTGATGAGCTATTCACAATTATACCTCCTCGAAATAAGTATCTGGCTTATCTGGGTTATAACACTCATTTGCCCACATTATGGTTACCATATCCGTATCACCTAAATTCTCAATATTGTGTGTATATCCTGGAGGTATATCAATTACTTTCAACTTATCACTGCTAACATAATACTCAATTACTTCATCTGATCCAATTTTTCTAAATCGTATAACACCTTTTCCACTCACGACTAAAAATTTCTCATTTTTTGTATGGTGCCAATGATTGCCTTTAGTTATACCGGGTCTAGATATATTAACAGACACTTGCCCCCTGTCTGAAGTTTTAATAAACTCTGTAAATGAACCTCTTTGGTCGATATTCATTTTCAAGGCATAACAAAAGCTATCCTCCGGCAAGTAACTTAAATAGGTGCTATATAGTTTTCTGGTAAACTCATCAGACATATCTGGAACAGAAATGTCTTTGCGACTTTTCTTAAATGAATATATTAAATCAACTATTTCTCCTAAAGTAATGGTATAAACCACTGGTACCTCGCAAAAGTCTTCAACACGGGTCTCTTTTCCTTCCAATGCTTTTATCAGTTCCTCTACAACATCATCAATGTAAGCCAGCTTCATTACAACTTTGGGATCATTGACAGTTATAGGCAAATCACGGGCAATATTATAACAGAAAGTAGCTATTACACTATTGTAATTAGGTCTGCACCATTTCCCAAATACATTTGGAAACCTATAAACTAACACCCTGGCACCTGTATCCTTACCATATGCAAACACTAAATCTTCTCCAGCTTTTTTACTCTTTCCATACGGATTATCAAGAACTGCTTGGATTGATGATGAGAGCATAAACGGACATGTGTTTTTATATTTTTTCAATGTTTCTAATAACTTAGAAGTAAATCCAAAATTACCTTCCATAAATTCTGATTGATCTTTAGGGCGGTTAACACCTGCCAGATGGAATACAAAATCAGCTTCTCTGCAATATATATTTAATAAGGCCAGATCTGTATCTACATCGTATTCAAAAATATCTGTATATTTCCGATTTTTTAATTCTGCGATTAGATTTTTTCCAATAAAACCTTTTGCACCGGTTATTAGTATTTTCATTTTTATTCCAACCTTCCAGTTCTTTTTGAATATAATCTAAGGTCAATAGTTTCTCTTTAATTTGTTCAACATTAAGCCTGGTTGTATTATGAGATGTATATTCTTTATCAGAAGCTGTCAGT
Source organism: Clostridiaceae bacterium (assembly GCA_012840395.1). NCBI lineage: Bacteria > Bacillati > Bacillota > Clostridia > Eubacteriales > Clostridiaceae > Clostridiaceae bacterium. The sequence continues at coordinate 2,424 of DULL01000062.1, forward strand.
TGTGAGCTTCCTTCGGTAAAAAATTTGTCATAATTCAGGTCTCTTCTGTCAGCCGGTACCCTAAAGTAATTTCCCATGTCCTCGGCGACTAAATATTCTTCTTTTGTTAATAACGTTTCATATAATTTTTCGCCATGACGTGTACCAATTATTTTTATTTCATTATCAGCATTAAATAATTCCTTTAATGCCTGAGCCAAATCTCCTATAGTTGATGCTGAAGCCTTCTGAACCATAATATCGCCTGCCTGTGCATTCTGAAATGCATATACTACAAGCTCCACAGCCTCTTCAAGACTCATTAGAAATCTTGTCATATTTGGATTAGTAATAGTTAAGGCTTGTCCATTCTTTATCTGCTCGACAAACAAAGGTATTACAGAACCTCTGGAAGCCATAACATTTCCATATCTGGTACAACATATTAAGGTTTTATCTGGATCTACAGTTTTGGACTTAGCTATAACCACTTTTTCCATCATTGCTTTTGATATCCCCATTGCATTTATTGGATAAGCGGCTTTATCTGTAGATAAACAAATAACCTTTTTTACATCGCATTCAATAGCTGCTGTGAGTACATTGTCCGTTCCAAAAACATTTGTTTTTACTGCCTCAAGTGGAAAGAACTCGCAGGATGGAACCTGTTTTAATGCTGCTGCATGAAAAATATAATTTACTCCATGCATGGCGTTTTTGACACTTGCAATGTCCCGCACATCGCCAATATAATATTTAATCCTGTCATTCTTATATAGCCTGCGCATATCATCCTGTTTTTTTCATCACGGGAGAATTTGCGTATCTCTCCTATGTCAGTGTTAAGGAAACGCTTTAGTACAGCATTGCCAAACGAACCAGTACCACCGGTGATTAATAAGGTTTTATTTTTGAACATAATTTCCATCTCCTGATTGCTTTTAGTTGAAACCTATCAATCCACATTAGCTTGTATAGCAAAATACAAAATCTTAGCCAAAATATTTAAAGTTATTATATATCCATGTATATATCCACGAGCCATAAGCTTTACTAAAATCTGATATAACACTTTCACTTCTTGGACAATTTACATAATAATTCTAACATATTTCCCAATTTTACCCAAAAATTCTCATAAAAAGAAAGTATTATGAAATACTCTATCGTCTTGCATATTTCGCTTCAATTACGATTTTGTAAAACAGTCTTGAAGGTAAAGCTGTATTCCATATGATATCCGGCTCGGTTCCATATAATAGCCAATTGGTTATCTTCAAAAACATTCCAAGTTCAATCCAATAGCAGTGTCTTGACATGTCAACAGAAGTATACTGGAATTTATGTTTTTTAAGCTTGTTTTTATCCATAAACATAAGCCCGGACAAACCGCCCTTCACTCCAACATATCCGGTTGTCTTCTTTGAAAGCTCGGATATATTGAGATTGTCTTCAGTAAGCTCATTATTTCCGGAATAATGTGTATCACTATTGTAATAGTATTCTTCAAAATCATTGTTTATAAAAACATTTAAAGCTTTAAGGGTGTGCCTTGTATATTCAGGAATAGGTTCTATCAATCCTTTGCATTCATCTTCAAAGATTCCCTCAATTATAGCTGAAATGGACGGATAGCCTATATTATTTTTCTGCCATGTAACTATCTGTTTGAAATGTCATTTTCCAACTTATCAGGAAAAGCATCGTATTCCAGCTTGCAACTCCATTTGAGTTCTGTATCACTGCCACTGCGGAGCTGGGTAAACAACTTGCTGCTGATTTCATCAAGTCCGTTTTGCCTGGTTTGCAGTTCCCTGACGAATCTCGATAAAAACAAGAAACCCATTCCATGTTCCATTCGCGGATTCATAAACCAGGCTATAATTGCTGAAGCCTGTTCCTCAAGAAAACTTTTCTTCCCTGATGCAAGGACTTTAAATATATTCATTGGCATTTCTCCAATCAAAGCGAACTCCACTATAGCTTTCAGGAAACTTTTACTATTATTTTTGTTATATCATATTTCCTAAATTCATATTCATACTGGGAAAAACTGATTTGATTATTTATAACTATACGTTTAAAAAATGGTACGATATTATTTAGATGAAAAACTGACAAATCTGTCTCACTCAAGCATGAAACATTTATAATAATATAACAGGGGTGCCAGAAAACTAAGTTCCGCACCCCAATCATTCATTATTGATTTAATATTTTATGTAAAAAGAATTATCAATAATTTTATTTTTATAGTTAAATTATATCACTGTAAGGAATCCTGCGAATCCTTAACCTGGCAAGGCAAACACCATCTTCAGGCTCACCTGCACAATATGCCAATAAAACTGCATCATCAGTAAAATATATAGCTGTATAGCAGTAACCTCCTCTGTCTTCCTCGCTTTCAATAATAAATGGCTCTTCCCATGTAATGCCATCATCTTTGCTTATAGCTCCAACAAGTGGTTTCCTGCCCCACAAACGGTCTTTATGGGCTATTCTTGTATTATAATTAGGTATAGGATTCCAAACTGCAAGCAAATAGCCATTATGGGGTATTCTCTTCATCGAAAGCGGAGAATCAGGAGAAGTAAACACAGAAGGCTGAGGCATTGTCCAGGTGTCTCCAAAATCCCTTGAAAAAGATTCGTATTGATATCCCATATCGGTCCTGAACCAAGCCCAAATCAACCCGTTTTTGAGTTCAATCAATCCTGTTTCCTGGAGTCCTGTTCGAGATCTGGGTAATGGCATTACACAATAATTTTTGGCTTCTCTCCAAGTAAATCCATCATCATCGGATATAAAGAAACAAGCAATTCCCCTGTAATCAAATGAGGAATGATCATGAATATCATCTCCACGCATCCTGTGCAAATTGCCTGGCACAATAATTCTTCCTGTAGATGTCCTGATAACGCGGTCATTGTTGGAAACAAAATATCCTTTTGTAGGTATACAGCAAACTTCTTTTCCCCATGTTTCACCTTCATCAGAAGATCTCCACAGATGAAGCCTTGTATCATGCCACCCATACCTTTTACCATAGTAAAGTCCGATATCACCATTTAACATTCTCATAAGTGATACACTCATTATATTTTTAGCATTATATTCATCTGGTGTGGCAATTATTTTTTCTTTACTGGTCCAGGTTCTTCCTCCGTCGTTAGAATAAATGGCAGCAATACTGGCTTTTGCGTCATCCTCTGAACTATCTCCAATAAATTTACTGTAAATAAAAACTATCCTTCCATCTTTAAGTGTAAGAAACGCTCCTTCGCTATTTCTGGGATTTCTCTCAGATGGAGGCAATTCATGTACGATTGTGCCTTTCTTTTCCAAAATTTCTCACTCCTTGTTAAAGAAAATAAAATTTTTAGTCTTCTTTTAAATTTTTTTCTTTCTCTTATTATTATATCAGGTTAGTTACTTGGAAGCATCGCATATAAGTGAACTTTTTCTTATATCCATAAAATCTTGAGTATCAGGTTAAATTGAACCGGCTGCTTTGCTATAGGAAAAGGAGATGAAGGCAGAATTACATTTGTTGGCAGCTGAGCCATCAGCTTTGGAGATCAGGGAAGCTGTTATTTCATTGTTATAGAAAATTAAAAAGCTGTAGCCCGCCACAATGATCAGGGGATTCGGGATACAGCTTTTGTAAAGCAGTGAAAAACATTTCAACATACAATGTATTACTCTTTTTTCTCCCTGATTATTCTATAATTATAAACTCAAACATATCATCAATTGGCTCAACACCCAGCCCTGCTCCATCCGGCAGTGTGAAAAAACCGTTTTCACATCTCATATTCCCTTTCAGAAATTTCAGTGAGGTGTCAAATGTTGAGTGTTGAAATTCATGATACGGCAAATCCTGGACAGCCGCCGATACCTGCAAACTCGCCGCCTGGAACACTCCAACACCTATGCTTGCGTGAGGCATTACCTTGCAATGATATGCCTTCGCCATCTGGCACACATTCCAGAATGCTGTTATACCAAGGCGTCCCATTTCAGGTTGTATAACGTTCATACATCTTCTTTCAAAACGTTCTCTAAACTCATATATATTACGCAGTTCTTCACCAATACCAATAGATGTCTTTACCCTTGATGTTACAAACGCCTGACCATCAATATCCTGGGGATGCACAGGAGCTTCTGCCAGGTAAATATCATATTCCGAAAGTTTATCAATAAGAGCTATTGCCTCAAGAGCGCTATATCTCCAATGCATATCTACAAGTATATTATAACCATCTCCTATAGCTTTTCGGATTGCTTTCGCTTCTTTTACTTCACCTTCATAGGAAACGGCCGCAGCAAATTTTACAGCATCATAACCTTTTTCTATCCATTCCAATGCAAACTCGGCACGTTCTTCGACCGTGGCCTTAGGCAAACCTGATACGTATGCAGGAATTTTGTCTCTGCGTTTTCCACCAAGTATCTTACATATTGGAAGACCCAGCTGTTTACCCTTAATATCCCACAATGCAATATCTATCGCTGCCAAAGCGTCACAAAAGAATCCTCCATGATATCCTCTAACTTGCATGGAACTATATAAATCCTCATAAATTGACACAACATCCTGTGGATCTCTTCCAATGATTAAAGGACCCAGGAGATCATCAACTATTTTCGCGCTAACTTGAGGAGAAACGGGACAGAGGGCTTCACCCCAACCTACAACGCCATCCCTGGTGGTTATCTTAACCAGCATAGAATGATCATGAATACTGTATACTGTCTTGTTCCGCGGCCTGATAAAATACCCCTTTTGATTTGGAACTATCTCGCCTAAAGGACCTAAATACGGAACTTTTCTTGGTATTGTTATTGGAAAGGCTTCAACTTTTTCAATTATATCAGTCATTGCGGCGTATCACCCATTACACTAATAATGTTAGGTTTATTTTTCAATTATGTTCCTTTACTATTTAAGATTATTTATTACTTAAGCTCTTTACTTTTATCACAAGTTCTAGTCAATAGTTTTATGTAAATAGATTATCTCTTGTTCTATTTTTTAGCTTTGATATATCTTTTGATTATTGATTCATTTACTTGTCAATTATTAAACTTATTCATGTTGATGGGTTGTTTCGTTTGTTCCAGTTCAAGGCCAGCAGTTCGCGGTTTTTCAAAGTCTCAAAAACTACTTTTCTTGTTTCGTCATCCAGTGGGCTGTTCGGATTTCTCACATATGCTGACTTTATAACTCCGCCTTTCTTTAATATTTCCTTGTGCACGGACATAGCATAATTGGGAAGAGTGCCAATCCTAATCATAGGAAGGTATTTATAAAATATCTCTCTTGCCTCATCATGCTTACCATTTATAAAGTTCCTATATATACTTACTGCCACATCCGGGAATTCACAAGCTGGCATTGTTCCAGCAGACCCACATAAAAACTCCTCGTACATATACATACCGTTCATTCCGCCGAATACAGTTACATCACCCTGGGTGGCTTCAAGTATTTCCGCAATCTTGATAATTGTTGGAGGTGCTTCAACTTTAACATACTGTATGTTCTCGAACTCCTTCGCCAGCTTAGCTATAAGCGATGAAGGAATATTAACATTACTGGCTAATGGAGCATCCTGTATCATTATTGGAATATCCACTGCATGTGCGATTTTTGCAAAGTACTCGTACAATCTTTTCCCATCCGGCTTTACCATTGATGGAGCCATAACCATCAATGCATCTGCGCCTTGACGTTGCGCTTCAATACTTAGCTGCACCGCTCCCTCCGCAGATGTATGTCCACTTCCAAATATTAACGGGATCCTGCCTTTTATTTCATTCTTAACCACTTCTGCTATTTTATACTTTTCAGAAGCAAGCAAAGTATACGTCTCGCTTGCCATTCCAAAAAGACCTAACCCGTCTACTTCTGCCGTCAATTCAAATCTAACAAGCTCCTTTAAGCTATCGTAATCCACACTTCCGTCTTCATTAAACGGAGTGGCAAGAATCGGGAAAACTCCGCTAAATCTTATTTTATTAACAGTGCTCATACCAATTATTCCTCCATAATTATTACATAATATTATATCATAACTATTTTCCCTGAAAATACTACTCAAAAGATATTCTTCTACCTGAAGTAAATTATATACTTGGCATATATCTAATATTGTAATATATTATAATTTGATAGGTGGTGCATACCTAATGAATGATAAATATATTCATAAAACGGAATTGTATATCTTAATCAATATCATATAGTATTTTGTCGTAAAATTAGACGTAAAGTATTAGTTGGTAATGTTGAAAAAGATCTAAGACAAATATATTATTATATAGCAATGAAAAAAATGTAGAAAAAGAAGCATTAGAAATAATACCAGACCATGTTCATATGTTTATATGTTTGATCCTCGACAACCATTGCATGAATTAATACGATATTTTGAAAGAACAAGTAGTAGAATATTAAGAAATAAATATTTAGAATTAAGAAGTAGAATATACGTGTATCATGCGGTTAAAAAAGGACAGCTACCCGTATCTAACTTTTTGGAAAAAACATAATTCTTATCCAATTAAAACAAAATATTAGTAATATAACTGCAAAACAAGGAGGAATATTTATGCGGAAAAAAATCATACAGGAAATTCTAGATAACAAAATTATTGCCATTGTGCGCGGACTTAAGCCTGAACAATGTCTGAGGCTGGCTGAGGCACTTTACAAAGGTGGCATAAAAATGATTGAAATAACATTCCACCAGGCAAATCCTGATTCTTTTTCAGATACTGCCAAATCTATATCCTCTATTAATAAACATTTTGATGGTAAAGTAATTACCGGTGCAGGTACCGTTGTAACACCCGAGCAAGTAGAAATGGCTTTTGAAGCAGGTGCAAAGTATATCATTTCTCCTAACACTGATTTATCAGTAATTGAAAAAACACGGGCTCTTGATCTTGTATCAATACCTGGAGCACTGACACCATCGGAAGTATTAGCTGCTCATAATGCCGGTGCTGATTTCGTTAAAATATTCCCTGCAAGTAACTTTGGCAGTAGCTATATTAAGGCAATAAAAGCACCAATTAGCCATGTCCGGCTGCTTGCGGTTGGAGGAATAAACGAGAAGAATATTAAAGAATATTTGGGCAGTGGAGCAGCAGGTGTGGGTGTCGGTGGAAACCTGGTTAATAAAAAATGGATTGAAAACGGTGAGTTTGACAAAATTACTGCATTGGCAAAAGAGTATATAAATAATATGAAAGGATAGTGATAATAAAATGGCAAGGGTTATCACCTTTGGAGAAATCATGATGAGGCTAAATCCGGAAGGTTATCTACGCTTCACTCAGGCTACAAAATTTGAAGTTTCTTATGCGGGCGGTGAGGCAAATGTTGCAGTCTCTGTCGCCAACTACGGTTTGGACTCGGTGTTTATATCCAAATTACCAGACAACGATATTAGCAGATGCGTTATTAATGAATTGCGAAAGTATGGAGTTGATACGCGAAACATTGTTTACGGTGGTCCAAGACTTGGAATTTACTTTGTTGAAAAAGGCGCATCTCAGCGTGCATCTAAAGTTATCTATGACCGTGCCGGTTCCTCAATTGCACTGGCAAAACAAGAAGATTTTAACTGGGACAAAATCTTTGAAGGAGGAGATTGGTTCCATTTTACAGGTATTACACCCGCATTGGGCGGAGAACTCCCAAAAATATGTCTCGAAGCCTGCAAAACAGCTAAGGAAAAAGGACTCACAGTAAGCTGTGACCTCAACTACCGCAAGAAACTCTGGAGTAGAGAACAGGCGCGCGAAGTTATGCAAGAGCTTATGCCATATGTTGATGTCTGTATTGGCAATGAAGAGGATGCATATGATGTCTTCGGAATAGCCGCTGAGAATACAGATATAGAAGGTGGCGTAATTAACGAAGCAGGATATTTAAATGTTGCAAAGCAGCTGACAGAAAGGTTTGGCTTTAAAAAGGTGGCTTTCACATTACGGGGAAGCATTTCAGCCAGCGACAACAATTGGGCAGGTATGCTGTATGTTAATGATAAAGCATACTTTTCACCCTCCTACAAAATACATATAGTAGACAGAGTCGGCGGTGGTGACAGTTTCAGCGGTGCTCTGATATACTCGTTAATAAGTGGTTTTGATGCTCAGAAAGCCATTAATTTTGCTGTTGCAGCTTCCTGCTTAAAACATACAATTGAGCATGATTTCAACCTGGTAAGTGTAGCAGAAGTAAACTCTCTTGCTGCAGGAAACACCTCCGGTCGTGTACAGCGGTAAAACATTCTCATTGTTTTCTAATATAACCGCATTTTTGATGATGCAGTAGCCTATGGAGGATGGGCAATCAATGTTCACCCTCCATTAAATTTATTCCATAAAGGGCCACCTACTCAGTTTCTGAATTTTGCAGGAGCATATGCCATTTCTTACAGGTGATATTATTAAAAAATATCAATAATTTAATGATGGCAGGCCGTTAAGAATCACCAGGTAAAATTCTTGCCCTTAGAACTTGTGCGGAAATACCGTCTCAGCATTCTCAGGAACAAAGAATGTGTTTATAGTGTGTCAACATATGGCTACCCCAATGCACGGGTATTTGAGGTAAGGATATATTAATTATTGTTTTATTGCTCCTACAATAAGACCTGATATTAATTTTCTCTGGAATATAAGGTACAGTATAATAACAGGAACTGCAATAATAACTGTAGCTGTAGAAGTTAATGCCACGTCAATAGAATACTTGGTCCTGAAAGCGTTCAGCCCCAAAGGAACTGTACGTAACCTGTCACTTGTAATCATAATGGTCGGAAGCATGAAATTATTCCAGGAGGAAACTAAATTGAAAATTATAATAGAAATAACCGCCGGCTTTATCAAAGGAGTTACAATGGAAAACAGAGTACGGTATTCCCCGGCTCCATCAATACGGGCTGATTCAACCAGCGATATAGGAATCACTTTCATAAAACTTCTTATTAAATACACTGAAAAAGGCAACCAAAGGGCTATTTGAGGAAAAATAATTGCCATATGTGTATTCATCATATTAAGAGTCTTTATATTACGAAATAAAGGAATCATTACTAATTCAAATGGAATCAATAATCCAAAAATAATTAAAGATTCTAAAAATCTTTTTCCATGGAATTCCAAATAGCACAGACAATAAGAAATCAAAACGCAGCAAATTACAATTCCGATTACTGTTAAAGCTGCTACATAAATGCTATTCCAAAAGTATGTGGAAAACCGTGCTGCCTTCCATGCTTTGATATAGTTATCAAAATATAATTTTTTAGGAAGTGCTAAAGAACCATAACGCACAAAATCTTCATTGGACTTCAAAGAAGTCATTACAATCCAAAGTACCGGCAAAAGTGAGTAGCAGGAAAATAATATAATGAAAAACACATCCGATACTATAGTTCTTATGCTCTTATTCCTCATTGCATATCTATCCTTTCTGCAGCTCTGTTATAGGCCATAGATACACTAAACAGCAATATTGCAAGGGCGATGGAAATACTTGCCGAATAGCCAACTCTTCCGCTTTGTATACCTTCGTTGTAGGCATAGTAAGAAAGAATATATGAGTTATATCCTGGCCCTCCCTTTGTAGTAATAAACACTACATCCAAAACCTTAAAAGAGCTAATAATCTGCAGCAGTATTGTAGTAACCAAAGTTCCGCGTATACTTGGCAGGGTAATATGCCAAAACTGCTTGCGAAGTGAACAGCCATCAATAGTTGATGCTTCATAAAGCTGCGGGTTAACACCCTGAATGGCGGCACAAAAAACTACCGTATCAAATCCATAAGTCAACCAAATATATATTCCTAGCAATGACCACATAACCAATTTAGGATCTCCCAGCCAGGAACTTTTCAAAAAACCTGCTCCTATCAGGTCAAGAAAAGCATTAATAGGACCGTTTGTTGGTTCATAGAGCCATGTCCAAATTAAACAAGTAACCGTAACAGAAAGAATTTGAGGCATGAAAAAAATCATTTGCCATACATTTGATGATTTAATTCTGTGTCCGACCAATATATTTGCCTGGAAGATACCGATAATAACCGGCACGGCAGTTCCCAATACCATCCAGAATAAATTATTTTTTAGCGCTATGTAAAATTTGCTGGTATTAGAGGTAAACAACTCAATATAATTTTGTAATCCTATAAATTTGGGTGCATTCAGGCCATTCCAGTCAGTAAAACTTATTACTATCGTTTGCAAAAAAGGAATAAAAACAAAAACCAAAAATATCAGCATACCAGGAAATAGCATGGAATATGCCACCAAATCTTTTTTAAGGGTTTCCTTTTTTTTATTGCCACTGACCTTACTACTACTGATCTGAGCCAATATATCACCTCCTATATTTTGCAAATTATATTGACAATACTTTTTGTTTCTTATAACGACGATATATACCGTCTATTTCATATTTTAAACTACTGGCGTATATACCGCCAGTAGTTTAAAATATAATTCCATAAATTACCTGCTTTGTACAGAAGCCTTACCTTGTTCATAGCTTGCGTCCATCTGAACCCAGGCTTCCTCTGGTGTAATTTCATTGAGCATAAGCTGTTGTGTAATCTTTGTTAATGCCTCAAACATGCCAGGTGCGGCATTATCCAGGAAATATCCCACTTTCTGGTTCTTAATAGCCTCCATGAATTCCTGTCTCAGTGGTGAAACTGTAAGTCCTGTAGTATCTATCTTGATTGAAGGTGTATATCCGGCTTCATAGAATTGTGCCACAATGTCCCTGTCAAAGAAAGCTTCCACGAAGTCTGCAAAGAAGGCTCTCATAGTAGGATCTTCTCCGGCTTCCTTGTTAAGTGCCCAGCTAAAGTCAACAGCATTTGTGCCATATTCAGATGGGAAAGCAAATACACCTGTATCAATACCGCTGGCTTCGAATTCCTGCAAACGCCAGTCACCATCATAAGACATAGCAACATTGCCCTTTCCATAGACATTGGATATATAAACCAGATGGTCTATACCCAGAACTGTCTTAACATCGCCGAAATAACCCTTGTTGCACCAATCCTGCAGAATTTCAAAACTCTTTATAAAAGCATTCTTAACTGATTCAGGAGTTGACTCCTGGAAATACCATTTGCGTATATCATTCATATCTGCATTGTTACTAACATTACAATAGGTCATCCATAAAACATGGCGGTTAGAAAGCCCGGCATTGGCAAGAGGAATATAGTTGCTTTCATTTTTTATCTTTGCCAGAATTGCTTCCAATTCATCAAATGTTTTAGGTGGAGTAATATTCAGTTCTTTAAATATTGCTTTATTGTAATAGAATGCGCATGGGCTCATGGTGAATGGTACACTGTAGTAGTGACCGGGAGTCCTCTGGTTATTGAAATCCAATGCTCCCTCTAATGAACGTTCTGCAAATTTGTGCTCAATAACTATATCTGTTATATCACTTATATAGGGCAATAGCTGTTGCTGATATAAGTCGTCTACAGAAAAGATTTCAGGACCGCTGCCGGTGGGTAGCTCTAACTTTAATTTTGTGCCATGATCGCTTACGCAGTCATCAACCAGAGTAATGTTAGGCCATTCTTTTTTTAGTTTTTCAGCAACATTGGCAAGAATTTGCCTTCGGGTATCATCGAATAAATGACCTACTACCCTGACTTCACGCTTTATAGTCTTATCAATTACCGGTTTATCCTCAGAAGTAGTAACAGAACCTTTATCTGTCTCACCTGGAGAAGTTGGACTTTTAGATGAAGAACAGGCCGCTACCACTATCATGGTAATGGCAAGAATTAGTACCAGAAGTTTCTTTTTCATAAAATACCAAACCTCCTATGAATTATTTTATCGAAAGTTTTAAACTTTCGAATTCTATGTTCAAGGTATTGGAACTAATACCTTCAACATTCGGGAATAAGAATCACAGCATTTTGCCATTTGCAAGTTTTCCCGCATATTCATAGATGCCGGGAAAGGTAGCACATTTAGCATTTTCAACATAATAACTTCCGCATAAAGATCCAAGGACTGTTGATTGCGGGACTGATAACCCAGAAAGCAAACCACAGCAAAAACCTGCATTAAAATTGTCACCGCCACCTGTTGAAATACATGGCTTCTTTATCAAATAATTATTGAAACAATAGGTTTCATCCGGGGTGAAAGAAAAAGTTTTATCCAGGTGATGAAATACCACAACCGAGGCTCCTGTATATTCCAAAATCCGCCTGCCTTCGGCTTCTCCTGCCAATGCTTTACCAAACAAGGCTTGACTTACACTTTTGCCTTCATTTTCATTAAGGCTCAAAATCGCCCTTGATTTTTGAGCAAATTTCCGGATTATTTTAATCCCCTCTCGTATTTGTTCATCACTTTTCCTGGTGCAGTCCGATAAATCAAAAAGTACCCACTTCCCTTCAGGTATCTTTGTGAAAATTTCATCGTAGACACCTTCCCATATTTGCCCGGCATGAGGAAGCTCACTCCAGTTCACAAAAACCAACATATCGCTCATGGAATAAAGATCCATTAATTTCTCCAGAGGCACCCTGCTTTTTATAATGTTCCAATCCATGTCGTTAATAGATTTATTAAGAGCACACATTAATTTGCCGTCCTGGAACTCAAAGGATATACATTGGCCAGGATCAGTTACCGAAATCATCTCTTCTGGTTCAAATGTTTCCAGAAACAATGGATGTCTTTCCGGATATCCCAATGCGCCTATACAAACCACCCGGGCACCCAAACTTTTCATTGCTGCCGCCGTATTAGGCACATTTCCTCCTATTTTCTCCATTATAGTTTCCAGTTCAATAGAACCACTAAGTTCGTGCCTGGAAGATATGTAATTTCCAAAACTCTTTAATGTTTCAAAATAATCAGGATTATTTCCTACATGTCCCGACTGTATAGGCTTGACAATAATATCTATAAAACCATCAAAACCAAGAACGACTTTTTTCCTATTAAGTTTGTTTACTATGGCAGTATAGTCATTAATGTGTAAATCAGAAAGTTTTAATAGCAAGCCATCACCTCAAATCCATTTTTTAATACTTTCATTTCTTTAATGTTTATACTTGTGATAGATAATGCCAGATAATTAATTAAGTTACTTATTTAATGTTAGCTAATTTTGCCTTTTTTTATTTCTTCATTTAACCAGAAAAAATCTCTTTCAGCTTTTCTTTAATTGCAATGGTAGCTGCCCCTACAACGCTTGGCTCAGGGCTTTTCTGCAGTTGGCATGTAATATTGCGAGAGTTAAGACGAGACAAATATCTATTTATAGATTCAATTAATAAAGGACCTAATAGTTTTACACTGATACCCCCTAGCACCACCACATCCACATCTAAAATACTGTAAATATTGGCAATACACAGCGCAAGATTTCCTGCAACATGATCAATCAGCAAATGAAAATCGCTGGTAGTCTCAAATTTTTTCCAGCTTTCTCCTTCAAACAGCTGTGAAAAAAAGGGCCACCGCTTTGTCAGCGCATGGGCATTAACCTGGCTTTCAAGCCATCCAGACCGTTCTGTTGAAGTTATAAAATTTTTATCATATACCATATAGCCTATTTCACCACTGGAATTCCAGACACCTCTGCGTAACTTGCCCTGTAGAACCACACCTGCACCAAGTCCGGTTCCAAGTGAAATATACACCAAATCTGAAGCATCAGTTAGCTTTCGTATAGTAAATTCTCCTAAAGCTCCTGCATTTGCATCATTTTCAATAAAAGCATCAAGACCTAACTGATTTTTCAGTTCCTGGAGAATTGGCTTACAGTCCACATCATGCAATATTCCTACTAAAGGTGCAGCTGAAACAATGTTATTTTTTATATCAACAATGGCAGGTACACCTATTCCTACACCCATTATTTTTTCCCAGGAAATACCACTGGAATCAACAATACCTTTTATTAAAGGAATACATTCTTTTTGCATCACTTCTGTAAAATGCCCGGAAACCCGCTTCTGCTTTGAAGTCTTTAAATCACCTTCCAGGTTGACAATTCCTACTTTTAAAAAATCTCCCTCATACTCTACTCCAATAGAAAACCTGGCATCAGCATTAAACCTCAGCATCTGTGGTTTTCGGCCAAGGCTGGGTTTACACTCTCCCTCCTCACTTACCAATCCTAATTCCAGAAAATAAGATATTATTTTGAGAACAGTAGGAGTGCTAATGCCTGTCAACCGGGCAATTTCAGCACGGAAAATCTCCTTTTTCTTCTCTAATAGCCTGTAAACTATCTCCCTGTTTAAATCTTTTAAATCAGAAGCGTTGTACGATTTCAATTTTACCCTCTCACTAAATCCATTTTATAATGTCAACAATTTTTATTCACTATATTTCCCAATAACCTGGCGGCTTTGCAATCTAAAAAGAAAACCGCATTTTCATGTTTTTGCAGCATTGAAGAAGGAATTTCCTCACAGGGCGCATCAATCAGTGTTTTCTTTGCGATTTCAGCTTTCTCTTCTCCACTTATAAGTACAAGTATTTTCTTTGCTGCTTTTATTGTATCATATCCGATAGTGATACCGGTCTGAAGATTCAATTGTTTTCCGAAATATTTCACACTAACCTGTTTTGTAACATCTGAAAGAGGAACATCAACGCAAGCACCCGGTTTAAACTGGTTTGGCTCAATAAATCCGATATGGCCGTTCATCCCTACTCCAAGCAGCAGTAAATCAATCCCGCCATGTGCCCTTATATATGATGCTATTCTTTCTTTTTCCTCCTCTATGCTGTCAGCCAGGCCGTTAAATACCTTAATTCTGTCCGAAGGAATTCCCGCCGGTTTATAAAACGTATCAGTCATAACCTGAACGCAAGAACCCTTTGTTTCATAACCAATGCCCCACCATTCATCCAAGCTGACATAATATGAAGAGGACAGGTCTACTTTGCCCTGGCTTTGAAGTTTGATCAACTCCTGGAAAGTACGCAAAGGTGTGTTTCCAGCCGCAAAACAGGTAAGTCCTCCAGGGTTTTGATTCATATGCTCAGCAATGAAAATTGCCGCATTTCTGCTCAATTCATCATGATTGTCAAAAACTCTTATATCCATTTTTCATAACCTTCTTTATGTATAATAAGTTTATTAACATAATACATTTAGTTTACTTTGCTCAGCTCTTCAATTGCTTCATTAAGAATATCATCCAGCTGTCGGCAATAATTCTCTTCAATTGCCGGTTCCATATTTTTATAACCTTCCAGTTTGCTTTGAATAAACTCATCAACCTTATCACAAAGGTCCCTGCAACCTTTACTCTCCCAAACCTCATATGGAATACGGTCAAAAATAGGTGAAAAATATATACTTTCCCTGAGATGCTGAACAGTGTGCTCCTGGTATATATAATTTGCTTCATGACCTGCATCAATTATTTCCTTGATGGCCAGTGTTTCTTCATTAACCTCAAAACCATTCAGCATATAGTTAACAGCCCGTATCCATTCATTATCAAGCACAAGCTGCTCCAGGCTTATACCCTGGTCCGCACCCGAAATACCCATTGCTCCTATGCCACCGCATCCGGCAAGAACACCAAAAAGAGCAGTTGAAACTTTCTCTACTCCGGCCTGAAAATCAGGATAAATAGCATCACTTAATCCAGAGTTCGACCGGCTGTCCAGCCCGTAAAAATCCGCCAGCTGAGCAGTAGCTACGGCAAATATGCCCTGGTTCGGTGATCCAAAAGAACACATCATGTTGGAAGGATTTACACTATGACATATGCTTCCAAACTCTGCAAACTTACCAGTTAACTGGTAAACTATGAACTGTGATGCCAGAATCTCTGCACAGGAAAGCACCAACGTTCCTGCAATTGTAACCGGACCGGTAGAGCCGGACATTACCATGCTCCCCACAGAAATATCTCCTCCTTCTCTTGCAGTAACAAGTGCTATCTCCAAACTGTTCGCTGCGTACTGCAGAGGAGAAATTGTATTAAGATAGTATCCGAATCTTCTTCCCAATGTCTTCATCATACGATATATGTATTTTGCAGAAGTAGGAGAAAGTATATAGGTCTTTCCTTCTTTTTTAGCATATGTAAGTATTTTATGCATTGATATAACATCGCTCTGGTTATAGGGAACATCTGAAGGAACAACTATCGGGTTATTCTTTTGATAGCTTTCCAACTGATCAACAAGATATATACCCTTCAGGACATCATCCATTAACCCGTATCTGCGAATATGATTTTTCTTGTCCACAAAAAATGTCTGGGTAGAAATGTTAGCATATACTTTCTTAACTGGTTCCATCAGCTTTCGTCTGGGTCTTTCTTTACGCATCAGGCCAACAAGTTCCTCAATAATTTCAACCGGGAACCGGACAATCTGCAACTGCTCATCCACTCTGGCTCCTGCTTTTTGGCAGATCTTCAGGATTTCCTGATTAGGTACTTTTATACCGGTTTCTTTTAGAATACGTAAAGCTCCACTATGAATCTGTTCTATCTCGTTTTCTGTCAGAACCTGAACTGCCGCAAGCACTTTTCCCATCACTCTACCCGCCTTTACAGTTAAGTATACATGAATTATTAATGCTTCGAAATTTTATTATTGCTTTCAGAGACATATTAGCATATAATGTCAGTAAATGCAATACTTAATTAAGTTAAATAATTAATTATCTATCTATTATTTATAATGGCCTTTAGCAGCGAAAGGAGAATTACCATGACAAAAATTATTGCTCATAGAGGATTCAGTGGTTTATACCCCGAGAATACGATACTGGCCTTTAAAAAAGCCCTTGAACTTGGCGCAGATGGTGCAGAACTTGACATTCAATTGACTAAAGACAATATTTTAGTTGTTTTTCATGATGAATCACTATTACGTTTTACTGGAGAAGACTTATTAGTAAAAGATCTTACATATGAAGAGTTGCTTAAATGCGATGTTTCCGGTCAATTCAAAGGAAAGTACGGATTTCAGAAAATACCAACATTAGAACAGTATTTTGATTTAGTAAAAGACCATAACTTTTTATCTATCCTTGAATTAAAAACTACTATTTTTGAATATCCAGGCATAGAGGAAGCTGTTATTAGAATGATTTATGATTACAAGCTGGAGCAAAAAGTTATAATTTCTTCTTTCAACCACTATACCCTGCTTCGCTGTAAAGCAATAGCTCCCCAGCTTTCTTATGGCATACTTTATGAATGCCGTTTAGTGGAGCCACAAATTTATGCCCAACTTTTGGGAATGTCATATCTACATCCAGACTATCATTTTCTCAATGATAATGAAATCGCAAAATGCAAAAAAGTTGGGATTGGTTTAAACGCCTGGACAGTGGACAATGAAGCTGACATGATTTATCTGCTGCAGCAAGGTATTGACGCTATTATGACAAACTATCCTGATAGGCTTATAGAATTGAAGAAGAAATGTGTTTAGGCAATAATGCTTGAGGAGAGATTTAAAAATCCTTTGGGTTAATAAAATTCATTTAAAGAATTCCAGAACAAAATATATTTGTGTCTTGGAATTCTTTGTTTTTCCGGAAAAATTATGAATAATGCGGATTTTCTTTACTCATTCTGTAAGAATCAATTAAATTCGATTTTACAAAAACTCCTCGAAGAGTAATTGCTTGTAACATTAATACTGAGTTACGATGCAAACCTTTTATAAAGAATGGCAATATAATACTTGTGCAAATTTGTGTAAATAGTGAAGCAAAGGCAGCACCTGAAGCCCCCCACAATGGAATAAAAAGGAGCATTCCTGTAATGAAACAAACTGAACTTTGAAAATAGAAGTACCTCCTGTTAGAATACAGGGTGTAAGATCTGCAGGGCTTACCCCTAATGAATAAGACTAACAACGGAGGTACGTAATA